>JBBQML010000236.1:0-7070 GCA_038328885.1 Verrucomicrobiota bacterium
TCCCGGTGCCGGGACCGCCGTAGAAGTTCAGGATGCAACGGCCTTCCATCGGCTGGACGGCCGAGAGGTTCCACACGCGCTCCAGGTCGGCGCGGCGCTCGACGGCGCGGATGCCGGCGATGATGTCCGAGCGCGCTTCCGCGTGGAGAACCAGGGCATCGAGGTCGTGCCGCGCCAGGGGCTGCACCAGCACGCCGACCTCGGGCTCGGAGCGCGGCATGGCGACCACGGTTGGTGGGGCGTCGGCATCGCGCCGACGGCGGGGGCGGCACGGGTTGCGATTGTCGGCGGCGACGCCGGCATCGGCGGGCACCTCACGGATCTCACCATTCGTTCCGGGGCTCGTGTTCAGGGGCATACGCTTCAGGGTTTCGGGGTTTCATCGGTTGCCGTGATCGTCCAATCGAACTCGCCCTGCTCACGGGGTTTCAGGGCGGCGAATTCGTCGGTGAAGAACTGCGCCTTCGTCTTGCCGCGCTTGCGTCCGCGCATCGTGTGGCAGTCGAAGGTGTAGTCGGGCAGTTCGACGTTCTCGGGATTGTCCCGGGCCTCGGCGATCGCCTTCAGCAGGCGCTTCGCGTCGATCATCTGGCGGTCGTAGACGTAGTTGGTCAGGTGATCGGCGTCCCGGCACTTCCGGGCCTGGCACAGGACAATCACGGCCTTCGACAGGAAGATGCGGCTCTTGGGCTTCTCGCCGTTGTCGGTGAGCACCAGCCAAGAGTCGTACAGTGGTCGTCAGAGATTTCTCGTTGTCAGAGAGAAATCGACTGCCTGCGTTCGACCACCATCTTGACCGAGTCCTGCGACTGGTATTCAGAGAGGACGATGTGAGCCTTCCACTTCGACTTCAGGTAGCGCTTCTCGGCCTCGATGCGTTCGGGCGATCGGAACCGCGAGTTGCCACCCAGGTTCTTGTCACGCGCCTGGGGGAAGCAGAACCGCGACTCGTGCCACAGGATGCGGTTGTTCAGCAATTCGCTCAGGCAACAGTCGATGTCGCACTTGAACCGGAGGAGTTCATCCCAGCGGACGTCCTTGCCGATCACGCCGACGACGCCCCCGCACCAGTGAACGACCGAGAGCGGTTCGTTGCGCTGGAGCACCGAATGCCTGTTCGGATTTCGCGGGTTCGGCTTCAGTGGGCCGGGTCGACGAGGTCCGAATAGGCGCAGTGGATTTTCATGGGGGTATCGTCAGGATGTCGGTAGGGGGCAAGAACCCTCTGGGTACCCAAAGGGTTTTCCACATAAATAACCCTCAGGGTACCCTCCCTGAAACCCCAGCACAGCACAGGTAATCCCTTGCAGCCGGCTTCGCCGCGCGCTGAGGAGACGCCGGTTGCTGGCGCGTCGCAGGGGCAATCGCCCCGCCGCATGGGTCGCGCATCGCTGACCGAGGTTCCATCCGCGATTCCGATCTCGCGGCGGAGGGTGAGGTGAGCGGCATGCCACTTCAACGCTCGCAGGCACAAGTCCACGGTCTTCTTCGCCTGCTCGGAGCGCGACCGCTTGGCATGTTCCATCGCGCTGTAGGCTTCGGCCATGAGCGCCTGGATGTCTGGGGTCCGCAGGTGGGCCATGCGAGGGAGCCCGCAGGCCCCGCCCTCTGGATTCGGCTCCCGGTGCTTCCCGTCGCGGGGTCTCAGGTCCGCAGGGCGGATGGTGGCCTTGTCAGAATGCCTGAGGATTCCCCCGAGCGACTTCCTCGGCACGTCGCTTGGCGGAATCGAAGTCGCCGAAGGTCTCGCGGACGCGGCCCCTGGTCGGGTGTGCCCAGGCCAGAGTGAAGCGTTCCTTGCCTCGGACGGGTGTCGAATAGACGCGAGCGGAGAAGCAGCCGACGCTGACGACGGCAGGTTTTCCTCGGGCGGCGGGCTTCTTCTTCACCCCGAGGTCTATGTCCTCCCGTCATGTATCCGTCATGCTCTATTGGTGAAGAAAGCCTAACTCGTTGGTCTAGAAGGGGAAGGGTGGGGTGACCGACGGGACTTGAACCCGCGACAACCAGATCCACAATCTGGAGCTCTAACCAACTGAGCTACGGCCACCACCCCGGAGTGCAAAGCTAGTTTTGCCGCCCCCGAGGCGTCAAGCTTCCCGGCGGATCACACAGCGGTTCAGCCAACTCGTTCAGGTGCGTCGTCGAGGCCTGACCGGAGCGGTGGGGGTGCGCCCGGTGGTATCAGGATCTCGGCGAGATTCGAGCGCCAAGCGATGGGGGCGGTCCGCTTGCGGCGTGGCGTGGGGACGGTTTCGGGCATCAGGCGGACGTCCCCGGTCGGGGGTCAGCGGTCAGCGGAGTCTTGATAGTTCGGTGGCGAGTTCGGCTGCGTGGCTCGAGGTGGGGGCGAGGAGGCGGGCGGTTTCCCAGGCCTTCCGCGCCTCCTCGGGGCGGTCCATGCGCTTCAGTTGTCTGCCCCAGTGCAGGGCGATCTCCTGGCGCTCGCTGAGCGTGAACCGATCGGGGTCCTTTTCCGCCTGCTCCGTGAGCCAGGCAAGGTCGGCTCGAACGATCTCCGTGCGGCCCAGGAAATCAGGCATGTGCGCGTTGTTGAAGACCCGGGTGATGCGCGTGCGCAGGTCCAGCGGGGCGAGTTGCACGGCCTGGTCCATGTAGGCGTTGCCTTCCCGAACCAGGCGCAGTTGGGTGGTGGGCCAGAAGGCGTCCCGGCCCTTCATGGTATAGATGGAGCCGAGGAGGGCCAGTGCCGGGGCATTGGTGGACTCCAGGGCCAGGAGCCGTTGGAGGTACCCTTCGGCGCGCTCAACGGCCTTCTTGTCCCCTTTGGCGCCGGACCCATGGCAGAGGTCTGCGAGCCGGTAGAGGGTGGTTGCGTTGGTGCCCTGGGCTGCCATCTCGCCGAGTAACCGGGTCTCCAGGGCTGGCCCGGTGCCGACGGCGGCGGATACGGCCGCCAGGGGGGGGAGGGCGAGCAGCACGACGAGCAGGCCCAGTCGGCGGGGGGAACGGCGGCGGTGCGGGCGGTCCGGCGAGGGGACGATGGAGTGCTCGGTGCCGAGTTGGGATGCGCTGGGCGGGGACAGCTTCGGGATGGGGAGGGGTAACGCCATATCGCGGGCCGGTCGGGTCAGTTGAGGATCGGCTGCGCCCGAGCGTGGCCTAGATGTGGAGGGAATCCGACGGGTCCTTTGCCACATAGCCGGCGTCCTGACGGCGCAGGTTCACCTCGTTTTTCTTCACGTAAGCCTGGAAGACGTCCTCGGCGCTCATGCCCAGCACCTGCGCGAGGCTGATGAGAAAGTGGAACAGGTCAACTACTTCCACCCGGGCGTTCTGCTCGTCGAGTTTCTGGTACTTGGCCCACCACTTCCAGGGGACGCTGTCGGTGAGCTCCGCGATTTCCTGGGTCATGGCGCGGGAGTAGTTCAGGACCCACTGGGTCTTGTCGGCGTCGGAGAGGCCGTCCGTGTGGACCCCGATGCGGGCGTTCAGAGATTTCTGCATCCGGAAGAGCTCGTGGAGGCGGTCGGGGGCGGGTTCGCTCACGGGGCAACGATTTTGAACGCAAGCAGCAGCAGCAAGCAGAATAAGGGCCCAACTCGAGTCCCGGGTGGAGTGACCGCGAAACACGCAAACGCGCGAAGAGCGGGGAGGTGATCCATTCATGTTCGGGATGGGGTCGGCAGCTTGACCGGCTGAAGATCCGGGCCATAGCTATAGCGCCCTGAACACCCGGGTTTTTCAAACTGCATCATGTCCAAAGTCACTGTCTTGCCGGCGAACCTGAGCGCCGAAGTCGAGCCGGGTAAACTGCTGCTGGACGCGGGCGAGGAGGCCGGGGTTGAGATGGAGGCAGGCTGCTTCAACTGCTCCTGCGGGACCTGCGTCGTGGAGGTGGTGAGCGGGATGTCCGCGCTGGAGGAGGCGACCCCCGAGGAACTCGACGTCCTGGACCAGTGGAGTCGTGATCCCGACAAGTTTCGTCTGACCTGCTGCGTCCGGTTGAAGGAGGGCGAAGTCACGATCCGGATGCCGGGCCACTGAATCGCCGTCGGCGTGTTCTCATACTCATTTCGCAGGCTGGCGTTGCTGAGGATATGGCAGTGGGCGCTCCAAGCCTTTCCCCCCGTGGATCAGCGGCCGGGTTCCGGGAGGACGCGATCTGGGCGGCCGTGGGTGCGGAGTGGCACCACCTCGGGGGAAACTTCCGGCGATATGGCTTCAGTTTCGAGTGGCACGATTTTGAGTCACCGACGGAAGTGGACTGGGCGCGAAGCTTCCACGCGGGCAGTGTGGAGATTTGTCTGAACTTCGCCGGGGAGGGTCGGGTTTCGGTCGGGGGCAGCGGCCTCGAATTCCGGGCGCGCACGGCCGGCTTCTACGTATGCGGGGTGGGGAGGGTGGAGGCGCGTCGGCGGGCCAACCAGCGGCACCGATTCATCACGGTGGAGTTGGCGCCGGAGTTCCTGCGCCAGCAGGTGAACAGCCACCGGGCGTGGTTGCATCCTGCGGTGAGGGCGCTGCTCGACGGTGATGGCGCGCGATCCTCGCTGGGTCAGGCCCTGCCGCTTACCGTGCGGCAGCAGGACTTGTTGGCGAGTCTCCGGACACCGCCGGTCCTGTTGCAGACCCAGGTGCTGTGGTACCAGGCGAAGGCGCTGGAGTTGGTGGTGGAAATGCTGTTCCAGCCGGCGGTCGGGAAGGAATTCTTCTGCGCGCGGGCCAAGCGCGTCGCTCATGATCGTGTGGGCCGGGTCGTGGCGATACTGCGGGAGCGGTTGGCGGAGCCGCCTACTTTGGAGGAGTTGGGGCGGTTGGTGGCATGCAGTCCGTTCTATTTGAGTCGGACGTTCTCGGCGGAGATGGGGCTGACGATTCCCCAGTATCTCCGCCGATCACGCCTGGAGCGTGCCGCCGAGTTGTTGCGGAGCGGGCGGTTCAACGTGACCGAGGCGGCGATGGAAGTGGGGTACAGCAGCCTCAGCCATTTCAGCCAGACGTTCCACGAGCACTTCGGCTGTTGCCCGGGGCTCTATCCGGTCAGCACCGCGCCTCAGCAGGCGTGGCGGAAGGCGGGTGGGAAGGGGGGGAATTGCAGCCCGTCGACCACTGTGTGAGACGGCCTGGAGCCATCCGAACGGAGATCGGAGAGCCGATGAATGCTCCGGGTCACCACGGCGGTACGGGACCAGGGGACGTTTTGAACAGGCTGCCGGCCGCGTTTGGGCCGCAAACAGAAGCCGGCGGCCTGTCCGCACAGGCCGCCGGGAACACAACCGGTGTCAATGGAGGACGTTGCCAGACAGGCCAACGCATCGGGCAGAGTTGGGACGGGCCGGGTGTCCCCGCAAGGATGGCAGGGACGGATGGCTGCCCATCATCTTTGGCTTTTGGGGCTTGGATGATGTATTGCGCACTGCCTGGTTTAAGCATTCGTTGTGCCAGCCCGTTGAACGACGCCGGTGTGCCGCTTCTGGTGGGAATTGGTCGGATAGGGGCAATAAGGGGACACCAGGGACCGGAGGAGAGCCCGGGGAGGGCGGAAATTGCCCACCCTGTCGAATCTTGATGGCGGTTTGGGCCGGGATCACACCCGCGACTACGGGATGGCGGCGCGTTGCGGGGAGGCCAGGAAGTCGACTTTGGCGCTGAGCTCCGGGGTGAGGAAGTGGTCGGGTTGCCGGATCTGCACCTTGATTTGGAGCGTGCCCTTCTGGCGACTGGCCTCGGGCGCGACTTCGGCGACCACGCCTTCGTAGGAACGATCGAGGTAGGCCTCCGGGCTGACCCGGCAGGATTGTCCCAGGCTCACCTTGGAGAGGTCTGCTTCGTTGAGGTCGATCTCCACCTGCAGGTCCTGGGGGTCGCCGACGGACATCAGCGCGGTGCTGGGCCCGCGGGTGCCTCCAAAGCTCTGGGGGGTGACCAGTTCGTTCGGGTCGACCAACTTCTCGAGGACAACCCCGTTGATGGGGGAGCGGATGACCGTCCAGTCGATCCAGGTATCCACGCGCGCGATCTGGCCTTCGATGGACTTCACCTCCGCCTGGGCGGCGGCGACGTCGAGCAGGGCAAAATCGAGGGTCCGCTGCGTCTCGATGCGGGCTTCGGCGAGTTCGCGGGTGCGCTTGAGCTCGAGTTCGGCGCGGCGGAGGCGCACGAGGGCACCTTCGAGGTTGCCGGCCAGTTCCCGTTTCTGAGCCTGGTACTCGGTGTCGTCGAGGCGGACGACGACCTGTCCATTGGTTACGGTGTCGCCTTTTTTCACGCCGATCCAGCGGACCTGTCCCATGAACCGTGGGCTGAGTTCAATGCGTTCACGGTTGATGATGTAGCCGCTGACGGTGAGGACGACGTCCCCGGGGGTGCTGGCGGGGAGGGAGCCTGCGGTTGGGGCCGATCCGGGCTGGACCGGCGGAGCGCCACTGGCGCCTTGCGGGGAGCGAGGGGAGTTGGGCGCGGGCGGCTGGGATGGGGTGGCGGCGGTCGCGGTCGGGTTGGTCTTCCGGTCGCCGACCACCCGGGAGGTTTCGGTCTCCCAGGGCCGCCAGACGAGCGTGGCGGCGACGGCGACGGCGCCGACCACGCCGAAGATGGTCCAGAGGAGCCCTTGGGAACGGCGTTTGGCGCTGGGGTCGATGCGGAGTTGGGCGACCTTGGAGAGGCGTGGGTCGGTCATAGCGATTTGAGGGCCGAGATCACAGGGAGACGGGAGGCCCGGATGGCGGGCAGGAGGGTGCCCGCCACGCCCACAAGGATCGAGAAGAGCACGCCCTTGAGCATGAGGATGGGAGTGATACGGAACTCGAAGACGGTTTCGCTGAAGGTGGCGAAATTGAGGGTGCCGACGGCGTAGCCGTTCATGAAGAGGGCGAGCGTGCTGCCGAGCAGGCCGCCGAGGCTGGCGAGGAACGCGCCTTCGATGAGGAAGCTGGCGACCACGGTTCGGCGCCGGAAGCCGAGGACACGGAGGGTACCGATCTCCCGGGTGCGGGCGCCGACCGCGGCGTACATGGTGTTCATGGCGGCGAAGACCGCGCCCACGGACATCGCGATCGCGAGGAAGTTGCCCAGCCACTTGATCGGCCCGGCGGTGCTGGTTTGCT
>JBBQML010000237.1:0-7054 GCA_038328885.1 Verrucomicrobiota bacterium
ACCGTGGTTCTCCGCGCCGGGATGAACGATCACTCGAACCCGTTCCTGCTCGACGAGTTCGTCCGCTCCCTGGCCAGCGACTGCCAGCAACCCGCGCCGCTGGGCACCTTCGTCCACCTCTTCCTCAACGGCGTCTACCAAGGCTACTACAATCCCTGCGAACGCATCGACGTGGATTTCCTTCGCGCCTACCACGGCGGCGGCGAGAAATGGGATCTCATCGCCCAGTCCGGTGAGGTCCGTGAAGGCGATATCACCGCGTTCAACTCCATGCGGACGCTCGCCAGCAGCGGCAACCTGACCCTCCCGAGCAATTACCTGAACCTCGCCAGCCGCCTCGACCTCACCAATTTCGTCGATTACCTCTGCCCGCTCATCTACGTCGACAACGACGACTGGCCCCACAACAACTGGCGCGCCTCCCGGGAGCGGGTTCCCGGCGGCCTGTATCGCTTCTACGTCTGGGATGCCGAGTGGTCCTTCGGCAACATTAACGGCCACGGCCCCACCTGGAACACCGTTCAGAACCAGCTCTCCAGCACCGCCCCGCCCTGGGGCGGCACGGATATCCAACGCATCTTCCTCGGCCTCCGGAAGGCGCCGGAGTTCCGCCTCCTCTTCGCCGACCGCGCCCACCGCCACTTCTTCAACAACGGCCCGCTCACCGATGATCGTCTGCGCGCCCGCTATGCCGGCGTCACGAACCGCCTCCGAGGCGTGGTGAGCGGCTTCAACAACCGCATCGGCACCACCTGGATCCCGCAACGTCGAAGGAACGTTCTCCTCCACCTCGAACGCGCCGGCCTGCTGGCATCGTCGAACGCGCCGGCCTTCAGCCAGCATGGGGGCCCGGTGCCGCCCGGGTTCGCCCTCGCGATCACCAACCTCACCGGCACGATCTACCTCACCACCAACGGCACCGATCCCCGCGTCGCCTTCACTGGCTCCATCGCCCCCGACGCCCGGCCGCTGGCCAGCCCTCTGCCCATCACCGCACCGATCCACTTGCGCGCCCGCTCCCTCGACGGCACGAACTGGAGTGCCCTGACGGAGGCGTCCTTCGAGATCAACCAGCTCGAATCGCCCCTCCGCATCACCGAGCTCATGTACCACCCCCTCGGGAACGCGGCCCTCGAGTTCCTGGAACTCGCCAACCTTGGCAGCCTCCCCCTCGATCTGTCCGGCTTCTCGTTCTCCGGGATCGAGTTCCGCTTTCCAACGCCCTCGCCGCTGATGCATCCCGGCGCCCACTGGGTCCTCGCCAGCGCCGCCCGCCCCACCGACTTCGCCGCCCGCTACCCCGAGGTCACTGTCGCCGGCTGGTTCGAAGGAAGTCTCAACAACGCCGGGGAACGCCTGGAACTGCTCGACCGCTCGGGCCGCCGGGTCATCGCACTCACCTACGGCGACTCCCCCCCCTGGCCCACCTCGCCGGATGGCTCCGGGCCCTCGCTGCAACTCCTCAATCCCAACGCCGATCCCGACGATCCCGCCGCCTGGGGCCCCAGCCCCTCGCCCGGCGGTTCTCCCGGCCAGCCCAACCCCCCTCCACCCACCCCTGCCGTCCGGTTCTCCGAGGTCTTCGCTGCCGACACCCCTGCCTCGGGACCCGACTGGATCGAGCTCGTCAACCCCGGTCCCGTCGCCGTCGATCTCACCGGCTGGAGCCTCACGGACAGCCCCGAACCCCGCCGCTTCGTCCTCCCGCCTGGCACCTCCCTCGCCTCCGGCGCTCTCCTGCGCCTCTGGGGTGACAGCGCGGAGGTCCCCGCGGGCCTCCACACCGGCTTCGCCCTCCGCGCCTCCGGCGAGACGCTGGCCCTCTACGACGCCGCCACCAACCGCGTCGACGCCCTCACGTTCGGCCTCCAAGTTCCGGGCTTCTCCCTCGGATGGCTCCCCGCCGCCGATGGCTGGCATCTCACCGAGCCGACACCCGTCGCCCCCAACGAACCGGCCTCGCTGGCGCCCAGCGCGGCGCTCGCCCTCAACGAGTGGCTCCCGAACCCCCTCCCGGGCGAACCCGACTGGGTTGAACTGCACAACACCCACCCCAGCCTGCCGGCCGCCCTCGCCGGCCTCTGGCTCGGCACCAGTAACGCCCTGCACCAGTTCCGCGCTCCCGCCTTCGTTCCACCCTCCGGCTTCGTGCGCCTCCTTGCCGACGACCTCCCCGGCCCAGATCACCTGAAGTTCAAACTCACGGCTGCCGGCGACGCCCTCGTGCTCCACGACCGCGACGGTTCCGAACTCCAACGCGTCGCCTTCCGCAATGCCCCCGAGGGCGTCAGCCTCGGTCGCCTCCCCGACGGCACAGGCGAGCCCGTACCGCTCCCCGGCACCGCCAGCCCGGGGGCCAGCAACTACCTCGCCGCCGCGGTTGCCGGTCCCCGCTTCCATGAATTCAGGGCGCGCAACAACGGCGCCGTCCGCGACCCCGCCGGTCGTGTCCTCGACTGGCTCGAACTCCACAATCCCGCCGCCGTCGCGGTGGACCTCGGTGGAGCCAGTCTCAGCCTCGGCCGGGCCGAACCCCGCCAGTGGGTGGTCCCCGCGGGCGTCACCCTCCCGGCACGGGGATTCCTCGTACTCTGGTGCGATCCCGACCGTCCCACGTCCACCAATGCCCTCGCGCCCCTGAACCTCGGCCGTGCCCTCCCCGGTGAGGGCGGCGAGCTCTGGCTCTTCAACGCCGCTGGCCAGACCACCGACTCACTCCGTTTCGGCGCCCAACTCACCGACCGCTCGGCCGGACGCGTCGGCGAGGGCTGGACCCTGCTCGCCACCCCTTCCCCGGGCGCCGCCAACGGACCCGCAGCTCCCTTGGCGAACCCCGCCGCCGCCCGCCTCAACGAATGGTTTGCCGCGACTTCCGAACCCGGCGACTGGCTGGAACTTTTCAACCCGGAATCGCTGCCCATCGATCTCGGCGGACATCGACTCACCGATGACCCCTCCCTGGCCGGCCTCACCAACGCCCTGCTCGCACCCCTCACGTTCCTCCCCGCCGGGGGAACCGCCTTCTGGCACGCCGACGGATCGCCCGGACGGGGCCCCGACCACCTCCCGTTCCGGCTCAATGCGTGGGGTGAAACCCTCCGCCTCCTCTCTCCCAACGGCGCCATCCTCGATTCCGTCGAGTTCGCCGCCCTCGATCCGGGCGTCGCCGAGGGCCGCCTCCCCGACGGCGGCGGCAGCATCGTCCGGTTCCCCTCCTCGGCGAGTCCCGACGCCCCCAACTGGCTTCCCCATCCCGACATGGTCATCCACGAGGTCCTCGCCCACACCGATCCTCCACTCGAGGACGCCATCGAACTGTTCAACCCCTCCGCCCGTGCCCTCGACCTCGCCGGCTGGTTCCTTAGCAACGACACCCGCCGACCCCGTAAACTCACGCTTCCGCCCGGGACCACCGTCGACCCGGGCAGCTTCCGCGTCCTCTACGAGACCCTCTTCAACCCACCCGGCCATCCCGACGCCTTCACCCTCAACGCCGCCCATGGTGAGGACATCTGGCTCTCCGAGATCGACTCCGACGGCGCCCTCACCGGCCGGCGCGCCCATGCCCGCATCGACCCCACCGCCAATGCTGAGAGCTACGGGGTCCACCGGACCAGCGCGGGCTGGGACTTCGCCCCCCTGAGCCGCCTCACCTTCGGCCACGACCGCCCGCTTTCCGTGGCGGAGTTTCGCCAGGGCACCGGCCTCCCCAACGCCTACCCGCGCGTCGGCCCCGTGGTGTTCGGTGAGATTCACTACCGACCGCTCGCCCCCTCCTCTTCGCCCACCAAACTGGTTGAGGACCCACGTTTCGAATTCGTCGAACTCCTCAACCCGCTCCTGATCCCGGTCGCGCTGTTCGATCTCCGGGTGCCCCTCAACACGTGGCGTCTCAGGGGCGGTCTCGAGTTCGAGTTTCCCGCCGACCTCACCCTTGCCGCCGGCGCCCGCCTCGTGGTGGCCAACTTCACCCCCACCAACGGCCCGTTGCTCCAGGCGTTCCGCGAGCGGTACGCCCTGCCCGAGACCGTCCCGATACTCGGCCCGTTCCGCGGCCGCCTCGCCAACGAAGGCGATGAGGTCCGCCTCGAACGCCCCGACACTCCTCAGGCCTCACCCCATCCCGATGCCGGATTCGTTCCCTGGCTGCTGGTGGAGCGCGTCCGGTACTCCGCCCGCTATCCCTGGCCGGCGCTCGAGCCCGACCGCGAACTCTCCCTCCAGCGCCGGCGTCCCGCCGAGTATGCCAACGACCCCGCCAACTGGATCGTCGCGACCCCGGCCCCCGGCCAACCCACGCTCCCACCTGCCACCGACCGCGATTTCGATGGCCTGCCGAACGAATGGGAGACCGCCCATGGCCTCAACCCCGACGACCCGTCGGACGCCGGCCTCGATCCGGACCGCGACGGGCTGTCGAACCTCGCCGAGTTCATTGCCGGCACGGACCCGCGGGAGGCCACGAGCAGGCTGGTCCTGACGGTGGCCCAGGCCACCAGCGTCGGGCCGGTGCTCCGGTTCCGGGCCTACGCCCACCGCACCTACTCCGTGCTCCATCGCGATACCGCCGAATTCGGCCTCTGGCGGAAGCTCCAGGATGTCCCGGCCGAGGACACCGACCGTGAGGTCGACATCCCCCTCACCGCACCCGGGGTGGAGGCGCGGTTCTACCGGGTCGTGGTTCCCGCCACCCTGGAGTAGCCGTGCCCCGGGGAGGGTGCCGTTCCATCCCCCGTCAGAACGGCAGCCGACCCGCAAAGATGTCCCACACCGGGTCCGCGATGGACCGGTTGTTGAGAAAGGCCGGGTAGAAGGATCCCTCCAGGCAGGCCAGGCCGATGTATTCCTTGAGGCCGATCGAGTTCCCCGCAGCCGAGGCGGGAAGCGTCGTCAGGCGGAACGCGCCCTTGCTCGCACCGGACGCGAAGGCATCCGGGCTGAACGTGGCATAAACGTGCGAAGTGACCGCCTCGGCCTCGGGATCGTTCTCGTACCAGATCACCGCCGCGTACCCGGTGGACTCATCGACCGCAACCCAGGGATGAAACTGACTCTTGGTTGACGGTGCGTGCACCCGGATCTCGGGCCGCCACGTCATCCTGGACCAGTCGAACGTTCGGACAACGGCGTCCGTGTCGTAGATCCCGGCCCCGGCCTCCCGCGTCGTGTATGCCAGGTAGAGGACGTTGCGCGATCCTCCCCGGTCCCACGCGAGCACGGGGACCGGGTCCACCTCCGCCGGCATGATCAGAATGGCTCCCATGTTCGGAAGCTCAAACGTGGCCGAGGCGATCGACTGGAAGCCCGTGGACGGATAGCCCTCATTCTGCAGCGTATGAACCCTCACCGGGGGGGCGTCTGCGGTCGGACCAGCCCCCTGCGTGTAGACCAGCATGACATGGCCGGTCGGGCCAACCGCGAGGCTGTGGAACTTCTCCCGTTGTTCGAGGATCGGGGTCGTGAACCAGCGGGTCGGACCCCCGACATTCTCCCATCCGAACCCCCGGATCTCGGTTGCCGCGCAGCGAAGTTCCCGGCCCGGGAACCGCGGCAGGGTTATCCACAGGCACCCATAGGTCCCGTCCCGCTTCTTCCCGACCGCAAGTCTCGGGGTTGCCCCGCCGTAGTCGGGCAGTGCGGCCATCACGGAATCAAAGCCGTCGACCATGCTGAACGTGAGCCCGTCATCCGAGCTCATGGCGCACACGATCCCGTTGCCGGCCCCCGTCCCACGATAGGCAAGAAACAGGTTGTTGAAGCTATCGTAGACCAGCGAGGGGTCCCCATCCCCGGCGGCCAGGGGCAGACCATCGTCCCCCGTCGCAACGTAGCCGACCGTGGGCCATGTCCGTCCGCCGTCCTCACTGATCATCCGGACCAGTCCCGCGTCCCGGCCCCCTCCCGGATGGGTGCGCGACAGCGCCACACAGACCACCTTGGTGTTGACGCTGTCGCCCGACGCCTGCCGGCGCACCGCGATGGACGGCTCGGCCTGGCTGTGGGGAAAGTTCGAGGCGTTGACGATGACCTCGTCGATCTTGCCGCTAACCCCGGCCCCGGTGGTGGGCGTGGTGACCGCCAATCGCCGCACGCCGCTCAACTTCACCCTCGAACTCGAGGGAAGGTTGGCCCTCACACCCACGTCGCTCTGTTCCAGCAGCGAATCGCAGAGATGGTGAGGGGTCGAGGGAGCGATCCCGAGATATCGCACGCACGTTCTTGCCCATCGGATCCGCGCGTTGCGCACCGTGCCACCCTCGGACTGGTAGTACAGAAACAGCGCCTCGGACGCCCGGTGCCGGGTCGGATCCCCGTCGCTGTCGGTTTCGCCCGGGACGCCCCCGATCCACTCCCCGTACAGGTCGTCGTTCCTTGAGGTGAACACCGCGTCCCGCCGCATCTCTGGGAAGGTAATCCGCCCGAGGATCCGGAGCTGGGTGTCTTCCTTGAACTTGACGACGGTCCGATCCTCGAAGGTCACCGGCGAAGTGAGATGGTAACTGGATTGGATGTAGTAGGTGATCCCGCTCCGGAAAGTCGTGAGCTGGTTCTGCGGGACGATCAGGAAATCAATGGTGTAGCCGCCGACGCGAGCCCGTGCCGCCGCTGCCGACGGCACGAAAGCCCGACCGCGCCCCGGGCCGCGCGACTCCATCCGGCGGCGCAGTCGTACACGTCCTTGATGGGTATCGACGCACACGATCCCGGGGGACCGGGCCCGGGAGGACCCGGGCTGCAATCGGGCGAGACTGCCCGCGGCCGCTTCCCAGGGGATCGACTCGACCAGCACATGCCAGCCATCCACCGTTTCGAACCAGCGCTTCCGGACCGGCACCGCCGACCGGTTGTCGGCGGGGTCACCGCACGTGGTGTCCCCGGCGTCCGGGTAGGCATGCCCGGGGATGAGTTTCATCCGCCCCAGATCCACGAGCGCGGTGTCCTCCACCGGCGTCTGCCCCGGTTCAGCGATCCCCTGCCGCCGGATCACGGGCGAGTCGCTGGTCCAAAACTCCGTGACCACTTCCAGGCGAACCTCCGCAGGGTCCCAGCCGTC
>JBBQML010000238.1:0-6996 GCA_038328885.1 Verrucomicrobiota bacterium
CGCCGGCGGGTTTGCGGCCGCCCCCTTCCTCATGCTTGCGGTGGTTCCGGGCGTGGTGGCCGCCGCGGCCTACAACCTCCGGATGCTGCAGCGCGTGGCCTACGGCGGGACGGAGAACCCGGAGCACCGGGGCGTGCCCGACCTGGGACTGCGCGAGGTGCTGACCCTGGCCCCCCTGCTGGTGCTGGTGTTCTGGGTCGGCCTCCAGCCGCGGCCGGTCGTGAACCTCATGCAATCCGCGGTGAAACAAATCGTCGGGCAGGTGGCACAGGCTCCCGTCCCGGTCGTGGGTCCCTGAGGCCTGACCATGTTCTCTCCCTTCGCCTTCCTCCCTGAACTGGTCCTGGCGGCCGGTGTGCTCGCCCTGTTCGTGGCCTGCCTCGGCGACACCTCGACGTCCCCGGTGCCGCGCCGCCTGGCGTTGGGGCTGGCCTTCGCCGCCTTGCTCGCGACCCTGGCTTCGGCCGGGGAACGAACGGTCATGTTCGACGGGGCCTACCGCGTCGATGCCTTTTCGCAGGCATTGAAGGTGGCGTTCACCGGCGGATTTCTGCTGGTCGTGCTCCTGAGCGGGCGCCTGCCGGACATCCGGCCCGACATCCGCGGGGAGTATTTCCTGTTCCTCAGCCTGAGCGTCCTGGGCTTTGTGCTCCTCGCGAGCAGCATCGAGGTGGTGACCCTGGTGGTGGCGGTGGAATTGTCGGCCTTCCCGCTCTACCTCGCGGTGGCCATGCGCCGGGAGCGGGAGGGGCAGCGCACCCAGATGGAATCGGCGATCAAGTACATCATGTTCGGCGTGGCGGCCAACGGGGTCATGTTCTTCGGGCTCAGCTACCTGTTCGGCCTGACGGGTACGACGTCCCTGCCTCTCATGGCGGAACGGCTGCGGCCGTTGGTCGGTTCACCGTTGGTCGTGGTGGGGATTCTCATGGCCCTGGCATCGATGTGGTACAAGCTGGCGGTCTTCCCTCTCCATTTCTGGACCCCGGACGTCTACCAGGGGGCGTCGAACGAAACCGCCGGCCTGGTCGCCACGCTGCCGAAGCTCGGGGCCGTGGCCGTGATCTACCGGTTCATCACCCTGGCCGACCCGGCCAGCGCGGTGATCCCGATGGTGGTGGGGTTGTTGGCTGCGGCGTCGATGCTCTATGGCAACCTCATCGCGCTCGCTCAAACCGACTTCAAGCGGCTGCTCGGATTCTCGGGCATCGCGCACGCCGGCTACGCCCTGCTGGGTTTCGTGGCCTTGGGGCCGGCCGGGTATCAAGCGTCGTTCTACTACATCACCGCCTATGTGCTCATGGTGCTGGCCTGCTTCACCGTGATCAGCCGGGTGTCGGTGGGTGGGGCCAACGTGGCGATCGCGGACCTTGCCGGGCTCCACCGGCGCTCGCCGCTCCTTGCGGCAACGCTGCTCGTCGGGGTGTTCGGGTTGGCCGGGATTCCTCCGTTCGCCGGGTTCATGGGGAAGCTCTCGCTGTTCACCGCGGCCCTCGATCGCGGCCACCTGGCGCTGGTGATCTTCGCGGTCCTGAACACCGCCATCGCGATCTACTACTACCTTTGCGTGGTGCGGGAGGCCGTCTTTGGGGATCCGGGGGACCGCCCCGTGGTGCGGCTCGACGGTCCCACGCGGATGCTCTGCGGGGGGCTTATCGCGGCGATCGTGCTCCTGGGTACGCTGCCGGGCCCGGTTTTCGAGGTGATCGGAGCAGCGCTGGAGACGGCGGGGCGGTAGGCGGTGGGCGGTGGGCGGTGGGCGTGGATCCGGGACATAACTCCGCCTTGCCAACAGGGGTTGGTTTGCGGAGGTTCAGGCACACTTGGGAGAGTTATGAAAGAGCCTACTGGGGCACCCACGGACGCGAAGCACGCGTGGTCGGATCTGCCCGCCGAGGAACTGTCCGCCCGGCCGGTCGTCGAGCGGGTACACGATTTCCAGGAAGTGGGCACGGACTACGACGAGGCGTCGGCCCAGGCGCAGGCCACGCGCTGCGTGGAGTGCGTGCACCCGGGCTGCGTGGAGAGCTGCCCGATTGGGAGTCCGATCGCGGAATGGGTGCGGCTCACCGCGGAGGGTCGCTTCGGCGAGGCAGCCCGGATGGTGCGGGAGGCCAACGCGATTCCGGAAATCTGCGCCCGTCTCTGCCCGGGCGACCATCTATGTGAGCGCGGTTGCGTGCTCGGTGGGCCTTCCGAGCCGGTGTGCATCGGAGCCTTGGAACAGTTCCTCTCGGACTACGCACTGGCCGGCACCGATCCCGGTACCATCCGCCCACCGAACGGCCGCCAAGTGGCGGTGGTGGGGGCTGGCGCCGCGGGGTTGGCGTGTGCCGACGAGCTCGTCCGCAAGGGGTATGCGGTGACGATCTACGACTCCGGGGAGGAGCCCGGCGGCTCGCTGGTGCGTGGCACGGCGGCGTTCCGGCTGGATCCGGCGATCGTGCGCCGACGCGTGGAGATCCTGCAGCGCCACGGAGTGGTGTTCTGCCTGGCGGCAGCGCTGGGGGACCGGGTCAGCCTCGCCGACCTGCGGTCCCGGTTCGATGCGGTGTTTATGGGGCTCGAAGCCCGACAGGCGAGGCCGTTGCGCATCCCGGGAGCCCAGTTGGAGGGCGTGGTGGATGGGCTCGCTTTCATGGCGGACGTGAGCGGCCGGACGCGCCCGGACCTTCGGGGACAGCGGGTGGTGGTGGTCGGTGGGGATGATGTGGCGGTGGATTGCGCCCGTTCGGCGGTTCGCTGCGGGGCCCCGGACGTCCTGGTGATCAGCGCGGTCGCGGAGGCCGAGCTCGGCTGCAGTCGGCGTGACTACGCGGCGGCCGGCGAGGAGGGCGTCCGGTTTGCCTTCCGGCGGGTGCTGGTGACGCTCCAGGGGGATGGGGCGGGGCGGATCGCCCGCCTGAATTCCATGGGAGTCACCGTCCTGTCCGAGGAGGACCGCCGCGGAGGTCGGCTGGGATTGCGGGTGGGCAGCGAGGAGGAGGTGAGGGTCGACCTGGTTGTGGTGGCCCTTGGTTTCGATCGGCAGCCGGCCGCGCTCCCCGGGGATTTCGCCACCCTCGGCGCGGGCGTGGGTGAGGTCGGAGCGGTGCTGGTGGACGAATCCCAGATGACCCGGTTGCCGGGGGTCTTCGCGGGGGGCGATCTGGTGCGCGGTCCCAGTCAGGTGATCGATGCGATCCGGGATGCTCGCTGCGCGGCGCGTGGCATCGGTGAGTATCTGGATGCCCGGGAGGCGGTGGTCGGGCGGACGGCGTGAGCCGGTGTTCGGCGCGGTAAGTTCAGGGGGTGGACGGTGCGGTGGTGAGGCCCCCGGTGCAGGGTGCCGGTCCCTTCATGGAGACGATGAACGGAATTCACCTGCACGACCGGCGTTGGGCTTGTCTGTCTCAGGCTGGGCCCCATTCTCTCGCCCGTGTTGCTTGATGGCTACAACGTGGGGGACTTCTATGACGAGTTGATGTCCGGGAATGGGGAGGTGCGACCGCACTACCGGAGGTTCCTGCAACGCTTCAACGAACTGAAACAGGACGAATTCGACCAGAAGCGTGAGGCCGTGGACCTCGCCTTCCTGCGGCAGGGAATCACCTTCAACGTCTATGGGGATCAACAGGGGACCGAGCGGATATTTCCGTTCGACCTCATCCCCCGGATCATCCCGGCGAGTGAATGGGAGAGGGTGGAGGCGGGGTTGATCCAGCGGATCACGGCCCTGAACATGTTCCTGCACGACATCTACCACGAGCAGCGGATCCTGAAGGAGGGGGTCATTCCGCCGTTTTACGTGTTGTCGGCGCGACATTTCCGCCGCGAGTTCGTGAATTTCCAGGTGCCGAAGGACATCTACATGCACATCTGCGGCACGGACCTGATCCGCGACCGTGATGGCAAGTATCTCGTGCTGGAGGACAACGGGCGATGTCCCTCGGGTGTTTCGTACGTGTTGGAGAACCGCCGCACGATGCGGCGGACGTTTGCGGGCCTCTTCGAGGCAGTGGGGGTGCGGCCGGTGGCGAACTACCCCGACATCCTGCTCAGGACGCTCCTGCACTCGGCGCCCCCGGGGGTGGCGGAGCCGACCGTCGTCCTCCTGACGCCTGGGCCCCACAACAGTGCTTATTTCGAGCACACCTACCTGGCGCGGCAGATGGGGATCGAGATCGTCGAAGGCCGTGACCTCGTGGTGCGCGACAGTCGGGTCTACATGCGCACGACGAAGGGCCTGCAGCAGGTCCACGTGATCTACCGGCGCATCGACGACGACTTCCTGGATCCGACGGTCTTCCGGAAGGACTCGGCCCTGGGGGTCCCGGGGCTCGTTCACGCGTATCGGACGGGCAACGTGAGCCTGGCCAACTCCATCGGTACGGGCATCGCCGACGACAAGGTCATGTACTACTTCGTCCCGCGGATCATCCGTTTCTACCTGGGTCAGGATCCCATCCTGGACAACGTGCCGACCTACCTGGCCAGCGAGGAGGACGACCGGCGGTACATCCTGGAGCACCTGGACCAATTGGTCGTGAAGGCGGCGAACGAATCGGGCGGGTACGGCATGCTCATGGGGCCGATGGCGTCGAAGGGGGAGATCGCGGAGTTCCGCGAGCGGATCGAGGCGGACCCGCGGAACTACATCGCGCAGCCGATGATCTCGCTCTCGCGGCATCCCACCTTCTGCGACGGTGAATTCGACGGTCGGCACATCGACCTGCGTCCCTTCATTCTCAGCGGGGAGAAGAGCTTCGTACTGCCCGGGGGGTTGACCCGCGTGGCCCTCCGGAAGGGCTCCCTGGTGGTGAACTCCTCGCAGGGCGGCGGGAGCAAGGACACCTGGGTGCTTTACGGCGATGAATGAAGCCGATCACTGATCCCTGATTACCGATTACGGATTATGGATTACCGGTCAGTGCTCACTGCTTGCCGAAGACCGTTCAGTGATAACAGACCGTTGAAAAAGATCTGGCAGCCGCCCGGAACAGCGCAAAGGAACCCCGAAAAATCAAAGAATGCGCCATGTCACCACGGTGACTACGAGACAAGAGGGCTTTTTGAACGGCCCGATAACCAACGAGTGACCTTGCCGAAGCCAGCCCTCCACCGAGTCTTCCCGCCATGCTGAGTCGTGTTGCCAATTCGCTTTTCTGGATGAGCCGCTACATCGAGCGGGCCGAGAACACGGCGCGCATCGTCGATGTGAACCTGCAGCTCCTCCTCGACTTCCGGAACCTGGACGACCGCCGCCTGGCGGAGCACTGGATTCCGATCGTGCAGAGCACCGGGGACGAGGAACTGTTCTTCGAACTCTACAAGACCGCCAACGGGCAGACCGTGACGGAATTCCTGGTGTTCTGTCAGGAGAACTCGAACTCCATCGCCCGTGCGGTGGCCGAGGCGCGCGAGAATGCGCGCATGGTCCGGGACCAGGTGACCGGGGAAATGTGGGAGGAGATCAATCGTCTCTACCTGTTCCTCCGTTCGCCGCAGGCGCGGGAGACCTGGGCTTCCGCGCCGGACGAGTTCTGCAACGAGGTGAAGCGCTCCTCCCTCTACCTGCAGGGGCTCATCCACGCCACGGTCAACAGCAACGAGGGCCGTTACTTCATGGCGGCTGGGCGGTACATCGAGCGGGCGGACAAGACCACCCGCATCCTGGACGTGCGGTACCAGACGCTGCCCTCGAAGGGCATGCCTGGCCCGATCAACGAGACCGACGCCCTCGAATGGGTGGCGGTGTTGCGCTCCTGCAGCGCACTGGACGGCTATCGCCAGACCTACGGGGCGGACCTGCACCCGGCCAAGATCGGGGAGATGCTGGTGTTGTCGGACGAGTTCCCGCGCTCCGTGCGCAGCTGTGTGGCGCGGTTTGACGCGGCCTTGCGCAGCATTGCGGGCACGCCCTCCCATCGGTTCACGAACACGGCCGAGAAACTATCGGGCCGTTTGCTGGCCGAATTGCAGTTCAGCACCGTCGAGGACATCTTCGCTCCCGGGCTGCATGAGCACCTTGACCAGTTGCAGATCAAGCTGAACGCGATGGGTGACGCGCTGTTCCAGGCGTACATCTTCCTGCCGTACCTGGAGGCGGAACCCCAAACTCAGCGCCAGCAGTAACCAGGGCTGCGGCCGGACCGTGATTCGCGGGCGGCGGCCGGTTCCCGGGCTCCGTTCCCCTAATTTTCCCTGATTCCTCCGATCCTCCCCTACCATGGCCATTCACGTCGCGCTCCATCACCGGACCCAATACCGCTATGACCGCCCGGTCACGCTCGGGCCGCAGGTTGTGCGGCTCCGCCCGGCACCGCACGCCCGCACGCGGATCCTGAGTTACTCGCTCCACGTTCTGCCCGAGAAGCACTTCCTCAACTGGCAGCAGGATCCGCAGTCGAACTTCCTGGCGCGCCTGGTGGTCCAGGAGCCGACCCGCGAGTTCCTCGTGGAGGTGGACCTGGTGGCGGAAATGGCGGTCTTCAACCCGTTCGATTTCTTCCTGGAGCCCGAGGCGGAGCGGTTCCCGTTCCGGTATGACCCGGCGCTGGAGCACGAACTCGAGCCATTCCAGCTCCGCGGGCCTTCGACCCCCGCCTTCGTGGCTTACTTGGAGTCGGTGCGTGCCGGGCTCCTGGGTGGTGCGTCGCCGTCGGGGCAACAACCCGGCGCGGAGGAGGCCGATTCGCGGCCGCGCACCATCGACTTCCTGGTGGGTGTGAACCAGCGGTTGTGGCAGGACCTCGGCTACGTCATCCGGCTCGAGCCCGGCGTGCAGACGCCGGAGGAGACCTTGACCCGGAAGACCGGCTCCTGCCGCGATTCGGCATGGCTCCTGTGCCAGTTGTTTCGCAACTGCGGCCTGGCGGCGCGGTTTGTCAGCGGTTACCTGATCCAGCTCACCCCGGACGTGAAGTCGCTGGACGGCCCGAGCGGGACCGACCGTGACTTCTGCGACCTCCATGCCTGGTGCGAGGTCTACCTGCCGGGCGCAGGCTGGGTCGGCCT
>JBBQML010000239.1:0-6982 GCA_038328885.1 Verrucomicrobiota bacterium
GTCCCAATTCCGTGCCAACGGCCTCCAGAAGCTCGGCAACCGGCCACTCCGGAACCTCCGTCCAGGCCAGGGCGCTTCCGTTGGTCAGCAGAGCGAGCGTGGAATCGGGGTTCATGGGGTCGCGGTGAGCTGGTTGACGGCGGCGGTCCACGACTCCCGCAAAACCTCGGGTGTGGCGAGACCGAGCCAGAGGGCGACGCCCAGCAGGATCAAGGGAGGGCCGGTCAACTGGAGCTTGTCCCGGAATCGTTCGTCCAGGTGTCGGGCGGGATTCCGTGGGCGTCCGTAGACGACGGCGAAGACCACCCGGCTGAGTCCCATGAAGGCCAGGAGCAGACAGAGAAGGAACAACGCCGCGGCCCAGGGATGGTGGGTGTCGAAGGCGGTGCGGAGAATCAGCAGCTCACTGAAGAAAGGGCCGAAGGGGGGGCAGGCGGTGACGGCGAAGAGGCCGGCCACGAACAACGCGGCGGAGTGGGGCGTGACCACCGCCATGCCGCTGACCTCGTCGATGGTCCGGGCCCCTGCGGCGCGGCGGAGATTGCCGGCGCTGAGGAAGAGCGCCCCCTTGGACATGCTGTTGTTCCAGACGTGGAAGAAGGCGGCCCAGAGTCCCACGCCGCCGAGGGCCGCTCCGAGGCTGAGGATGCCCATGTGCTCGACACTGGAGTAGGCGAGCATGCGCTTGAAATCGCGGACGGACAGCAGGAAGAGCGCGGCGACCAACATGGAGAACAGGCCGATGGCGAGCAACGTCCGGCTGGCGATCAAACCCTCGCCCGCGGCGTCCACGACCGCGCGGACACGCAGCACGGCGGCGAACGCCACCGTCGTCACCCCGCCGGCGAGCAGGGCCCCGACGATGCCGGGGGCCTCCCCGTAGGCATCGGGCTTCCAGGTGTGCATGGGCGCGAGGCCCATCTTGGTACCGTAGCCGATCAGCAGGAAGACCCAGGCGATCAGGACCCAGGGTCGCGACAACGCCCGGCCCTGGGACATCAGGGCGGCGAACGTGAGGTCGCCCGTGCCACCTCCGTGCAACGAGGCGTACCCGAGGCAGAAGGATCCGAGCAGGGAAAGGGCGATCCCCGTGCCGCCCACCAGCAGGTATTTCCAGGTCGCCTCCAGGGCGCGCGGGGTGCGGTTGAAGTGGATGAGCGGGACGGAGCAGAGGGTCACCGCCTCGGTGGCGATCCACAGGAGGCCCAGGTGCCGCGCCATGTGCGCCGCGCTCAGCAGTCCCAGCGCCCCCAGGAACGCCGCGACGAAGATGCGGTTCGGGCGCTCGGCGCGGAGCCGGAGGTACGGCACGCCGTACGCCCCACACACCAGGAAGAGCAACGAGACCGCAGGCAACATCGCCCGCGCCAGAGGGTCGAACCCCAGCCAGGCGTTAAAGGGCTCGGCGGGGGGATCGAGCAGGGCCCAGAAGCACACGAGTACATGCACCAGACCCGCCGCCGGCAGGAACCACGGCCGGGTGCGGTCGCTCGGCCAGACCGCTGACGCCGCGGCCGCGAACAGCGGCACCAGGATGAGGCTCAGCTCTCTCATTCTCGGAGGACGGTGAGTTTGCGGGTGTCGAGGGTGTCGAACGCCCGTTGGATGCGATCCACGATGATGCCGGTGACGAAGACCGCGACCGTGAGGTCGAGGAGGATGCCGCCTTCGACCAGCAGGGGGGTGGCGTGGATCAGGAGGAGGCCGAACAGGTAGATCCCGTTCTCCAGGATCAGGTAGCCGCACACCTGGGAAATGGCCTTGGAACGTCCGATCAGCAGGAGCAGGCCGGTCATGACCGAGGCGAGCGAACCAGCCACCAGGAGGGACTCATGGTGTTCGGGGAGAAGCGGCAGCCGGCGCGCCAGGACGACCGCGCCGATCGTTCCGGCCGCGCCCAGCAGCAGGGAGGGGAGGGAGCCGATCAGGGGAAACAGGTCACGATCGATGTTGGCGGTCCGCATCGCCCGGCGCAGCAGGGCGGGAATCACCAGGCCCTTGATCGTGACCGTGGCGAGCGCCATCAGGACGCCGGTGATGCGCCAATGATCCTCCATCACGAGGGGCATGAGGCCCAGGAGCACACCCTGGACCGCCGCCACCCGGATCAGCGAAGGCAGCCGGCCGGTGCCCAGGGCGACGAGGTTCAGGCCCATGGCGACCCCGATCATCAGGTTCAGCGCGTCGTTCACGCGACCCCTCCCTTCCACGCCACGAGCAGGGCGAAGAGGCACAACAGGAACCCGGTGGTCAGCAGCAGGGGCACCCGGCGGAAGGCGAACCGCGCCAGCACCGATTCCACGAGCCCGACGCCGACCACCACCGCGAGGACCCCGGCGCCCAGGGCGACCAGGGAGGCTGCTGGCGGGAGTGCGCCGACCGGCAGCACCGCCTGCACGAGCAGGACGGCGAACAGCATGAGTTTCACGGCTGCGCCATGCAGCACCACCGCCAGCGGCGGACCGCTGTGGTCCAGGACCATCACCTCGTGGATCATCGTCAGCTCCAGATGGGTGTTCGGGTCGTCGAACGGGACGCGGCAGTTCTCGGCGAGGAGCACCGTGAACCAGCCGGCGGCGAAGAGCACCGCAGCCGTTCCGGCGGAGGGCGCGAGCATTCCGCCGAGGGAGATGCTCCCGCTCTGCAGGCTGAGGGTGAGGACCGCCGTGATGACGGCGGCTTCCGTCAGCACCGCGTAGCTCACCTCCCGGGCCGCGCCCATGCCTTCGAAGGCGGAGCCGGTCTCCATGGCGGCCCAGGCGGTGCAGAACCGGGCCAGCGCCAGCAGGTAGATCCAGAGGATCACGTCCCCACGAAAACCGAACTCCATCCCAAGGGGGCCCACGGGCAGGAGGAGGGCGGCGCCGACGATGGCCACCCAGGCGATGGCCGGTCCGGCGACGAAACCGGGGGACGCCAGCGTGCTCAGCACCACGCCTTTCCGCCACAGCCGCGCCAGGTCGTAATAGAGCTGCAGCACCGGGGGCCCTCGACGGCCGGCCACCCAGGCCTTCACCTTGTTGATGATTCCAGGCAGCAGAGGTGCCAGCACGAGCCACCCGGCGAGACGAAGAACCAGGTCGAGGAACGGAATCATCGGTTGCCCCCCATCCAAACCATCGCCCCGATCGCGGTGAGTCCGAGCACGAGATACAGAATGTAGTCCGACAACCGGCCCTGCTGTCGCCGTCGGACCCAGGCCGACGCCTCCAGGACCACGTCACCGAGGGGAATCAGGATCCGTTCGAGAACCGTTTCGGGAACCCGCTCCATCCGGCTGGCGCCGATCGGGAACGGCCCGCGTGGCCAGCGCAGCGTCCGTTCCGGTTGCAGCACCCAGCGGAGCCAGCCGAGGACAATGGCGGCGAAGGAGCCCCCGGTGTACTGCATCCGGGCCGTGGGTGCGGCGTAGCCACAGTCCCACGTCAAACCCCGGCGCAGGCCGTTTCGCCAGGCCCGTCGCCACAGGAGAATGGCGGCGAGCGCCGCGAGGATCGCCAGGGCGAGTTGCCGGCCGCCGAGCGCCAGCAGATCGGCGGGGGGCTCGACCGCACTCCAGGCGGGGTTCCACGCGGCGACCGCGGGGCGCAACAGCCGCCAGACCGCCGCGGGTGCGAGAGCGGGCAGGAGGCAGGCCGCCGCCAGGAAGACCATGGGCCCGCGCATCCACCCGCAGCATTCGTGCGCGTGGGCGTGGGCGGGCGGGCGGGTGCGGGGCGCGCCGAGGAACACCACCGCCGAGGCCTTCACGAACGCAGCCAACGCCAGGGCTCCGGTCACGCCAAGGGCCAGGATGGCCGGAACGGTGGCGGCGGCCACCGGCCCGGTCCCGCTCGCCGCCTCGAACAGACCGAGGTAGATCAGCCACTCGCTCACGAAACCGTTCAGCGGCGGAAGGGCCGACACCGCCGCGGCGCCGAAGCCGAACAGCCCCGCGGTCCAGGGCATCGAACGCCAGAGTCCGCCCATCCGGCTCATCTCGCGAGTCCCCGTGGCGTGGAGCACCGAGCCGGCGCCGAAGAACAACAGGGACTTGAACAGCGCATGGCTCCAGGTGTGGAACAGCGCCCCGGCGAGAGCGAGGCGACCCCAGCCCGCGTCCGCGGAGGCGGCACCGAGGATGGCGGCGCCCAGGCCGATGAGGATCACGCCCATGTTTTCTACCGAGCAGTAGGCGAGCAACCGCTTCAGGTCGTTCTGCACCAGGGCGAAGGACGCCCCCAGCACGGCGCTGGCCGCGCCGAGCGAGAGGATGACCCAGCCGGTTCCCGGCGGCAGCGGGAGCCAGCTGCCAAACCGCAGGACGCCGTAAAGCCCCATCTTGATCGCCACGCCCGACATCATGGCCGACACGTGGCTGGGTGCGTTCGCATGGGCCGAGGGCAACCAGACGTGAACCGGGAACATCCCCGCCTTCACCCCAAACCCAGCCAGGGCCAACCAGAAAAGCGGCGCCAGCTCGGTCCGGTCCCGCCAGGCCCCCAGATCCCAACTGCCGGTCCGGCTGGCCAGCAGCGAGAAGAACCCGAAGAGCGCCAGGGTGCCGGCGTGCGACGCCGCCAGGTAGAGCCAGCCTGCCGCGCGGGTCTCGCGGCGGTCCCGCTCCAGGGTGATCAGAAAGTAAGCCGACAAGGCGAACGCTTCCCAGGCCATGAGGAAGTGCAGGCCGTTGGAGCACACCAGCACCAGCCCCATGCAGAGCATCAGCGTGCTCCACCAGGCCCGGCCGCGCCGGGCGGATTCGGGGTGCTCACGCTCCGACCAGTAGCCGCAGGCGTACACCGCGCCGGCGCCCCCGATCACGGCCACCGGCACCAGGAAGAAGGCGCTGAGGCCGTCGAGTCGCAGGTGCAACGGCTCGCCACCCAGACGGAACGCACCCCGCCAGTCCCACGTCGCCCCGGGACCAAGCGCGAGCAGGGCCGCCCCCAGCATCGCGCCCGCACCCGCGAGGGTCAGCGTGAGCCAGACGCGCGACCGGCCCGCCGCGACCACCGCCGCGATCAACACCAGCCCGGTCGAGAGGAGGAGCCACGCCATGATCAGGTAGGATGGGAATGGCCGCGCCCCTCGCCGCCGCCGGGTGCCCGGTCGAACGCCGCCATCGCCGCCAGAATCTCGTCGTCCGCCGCACCGCGCTGCACCAGCCCACGGAGTGGTTCCGACAGGATCGCGCGGCTGAGCCGGCCGAGCAGGTCGAGGTGCGCGCGGGGCGAGGGCGGAACGAAGAAGAAGAGCCGCGTCACCGGGACGGCGTCGACCGCGGACTCCGTCAGCGGCAGCCCGGAGGTCAGCAGGAGTGCGGCAACCAGGCCCGCGTCCCGCCCCAGGGTCACGCGGGCGCTGAAGTGGGGCAGGGCAAACCCGCCCCCGACCGGCGCCCAGTTCAGCCCGCCCGGACTGCGGAGCCGCTGTCTCAGCAGGGTCCGCACCGGGACGGGCAGGGTGAGGGTCGCGTCCATGACCCGCTCGAGCACCTCGATGGCGCCCGTCGCAGGAACGTCCCGCCAGATCTTTCCGGCCCGGACCATGGGTTCGAGCACGATGGCGGTCGCGAACGGGCTCCCCTCGGCCGCGAGGAAACCGGTCCGCGCCGTCAGCCCGTGAAACGCCGCCCAATGGGCGACCCGCGCCCGGTCGAAAAGGAGCCGGCCGCGGTCGGTGGTGTGAGGCAGCCCCTGTTCCCGGATCCAGTCCTCCACGACCTTCTCGGGCACACCGAAGGACTCGGCCAGTTCGATCAGGTTCAGGTACATGGTGGTTCGGTGGTGGCGTTCGGTGAGGGTCGGTGGGCAGCCAGTGCGGTCACGGGTTTCCCAGCGTGGCGAGGGCGGCCGCCGCGAGCAGTCCGACGAGGAGGTACAACAGATAAGCCTGGACGCCGCCGTGCTGCAGACGGCGGACCACCCCCGAGAGGCGCATGACCTGGCGTGCGACGGGCACGACGACCCGTTCCAGGACGGTTTCCGGGGTATGTTCCTCGTGGGCCGCGCGCCCGGGGAAAGGCGTCTCCGCAAGTTGTTCGAGTCGCTCCGGTCGCAGGATCCACGAGAACCACCCGGTGATGAT
The DNA here is from genome assembly GCA_038328885.1 of Verrucomicrobiota bacterium. Taxonomy (GTDB): domain Bacteria; phylum Verrucomicrobiota; class Verrucomicrobiia; order Limisphaerales; family CAIMTB01; genus CAIMTB01. Next base: position 6,070 of record JBBQML010000239.1, read on the forward strand.
CGCGGCGAAGGAGCCGGCGGTGTACTGCATGCGGGCGGTGGGGCGCGCGTAGCCACAGTCCCACGTCGGCCCCGGGGCGAGGTGCCCGTGCTGAACTCGATGCCACAACCAGAACGCCGTTCCGGTCGCCAGCAGCGCCAGTAGCCCGTGGATCATGGTGAGCGGGACGAGGGAGGCGGGTGCGGCCACGTCGCGCCACTCCCCCTGCCAGGCCGCCACTGCGGAATGCACTGCGGGCCAGAAGACCAAGGGAGCCAGGCCGATCGCGAGGCAACCCAGGGCCAGGAAGACCATCGCCCCCCGCATCCACGGACCGCACTCGTGCGCTCGCTCCACGCGTGCCGACCGCGGTGCACCCAGGAACACCACACCGCACACCTTCACGAAGCAGGCCAGAGCCAGGGCCCCGGTCATGGCGAGGAACACAATGGCCGGGATCGCCGCGAAGGACGACGCCCCCGGATACTGCGCCGCGTCGAAGAGTCCGAGGTAGACCAGCCACTCGCTGACGAAACCGTTGAGGGGTGGCAGGCCGGAGATCGCCACGGCGCCCAGCGTGAACAGGGACGCGGTCCAGGGCATGGTCCGCCAGAGCCCGCCGAGTTGACTCATTTCGCGGGTACGGGTGGCGTGCAGCACCGAACCGGCGCCGAGGAAGAGGAGCGCCTTGAAGAGGCCGTGGTTCCAGACGTGGAGGAGGGCTCCCGCCAGCGCCAGGGCTCCCCAGTCCGGGTGGCCATGGGACACCGCGACGAGCGCGAATCCCACCCCGATGAGGATGATCCCGATGTTCTCGATGCTATGGAAGGCCAGCAGGCGCTTGAGGTCGTGCTCCATCAGGGCATAGAGCACGCCGAGCACGGCCGACAGGACGCCGATCCCGAGGACGAGGAGGCCCCACCACTCGGGTCCT
>JBBQML010000240.1:0-6975 GCA_038328885.1 Verrucomicrobiota bacterium
AAGCCGCCGAAGGCAAGACCCCGCTGGCGGTCTATGCCTTCTACCTCCACAACGAAACGAACTTCCTGCGCGAGGACTGGACCCTGCGCGCCGCGATCGCCCCTGTCTGGGTGGACGCCCAACTCGGCTGGAAGTCCCTGCTCGGCGAACAAACGGACGTCGGCCTCCTCGCCGCGGGCGGCGGGTTTGCGCGATCCTACAACGAACTGCGCCTGGGTGAATGGAAGCAGGGCGAAAGCTTCACGGGACACGGGTTCACCCTCGGCGCGGCGGCGTACCACCTGTTCAACCCCGGGGACCGCCTGCCGCTGAGCGGCCTGCTGGCATTCACTGGGGAGGGCAGTTTCTATGTGCGCGACAACGACACCGATCGCGACTTCGATCTCCCCCCGGACCTGGTCTCTCCGGTCGTGCGCGCCGGGCTGCGGTTGGGCGGAAAGGAACCGGATTTGCGCTCGCCGCTGGCCTTCGAACTGTCCGGCTGGTACGAGGCGCGCGGCCGGCCAGGGAACACCGAATACGGCTTCAACGGGGACCGGAGGCTCGAGGAAGCGTCGCAGCTTTTCTGGGGCCGCCTCCTCGCCCGCGTCTCCACCGAGGACCGACGCCATGACGCCGAGGTAGCGCTCACTGGCGGCTCGGGCACCGACGTGGATCGCCTTTCCGCCTACCGGCTTGGCGGCATGCTGCCGTTTTCCAGCGAGTTCCCCCTGATTATTCCCGGCTACTACCACCAGGAGCTTTCCGCCAAGAGTTTCATTCTGCTCAGCGGCAATTATTCCGTCGCCTTCAGCCCCAACTCCGCCTGGCGCCTCGCAGTGTTCGGAGCCACCGCGGGCATGTCGTACGTCGATGGCCTCGAGTACCCCGGGACTTCCCATTCCGGCGTGGGCGGGGGGATCAGTTGGCGGGCCCCCCGTCGTGATTGGGTGATCACCACCTTCTACGGCTTCGGATTCGACGCCCTCCGCGACGAGAGCCTGGGCGGCCACATGTTCGGCTTCGTGTTGCAGTACGACTTCCTCCTCGAAGGCGGCTGGGACCGGTTCCTCTCCACCCCCCGTCTCTCCGACGGCCTCCTGCGCCTCTTCGGCCGGTGACCTGCGTGGGTGGTTGGTCGTGCGTCGGAAGGGATGCCGCGGCTCTGCGGCTCACGACCGACATCGCGCGGGGTGCAAACCCCCTTGGCCCCGCCGCGCCCCCCCGGCAGGCTCCGGGCGTGCGTCCCATCGCTGCCGAAACCGATACCATCGCCGCGGTGGCCACCCCGCTCGGGGAAGCCGGACTCGCCGTGATCCGCGTGTCCGGACCCCTGGCCCGCGAAGTGGCCGCACGGGTGTTCGTGCCGACGGGCCGTCATGGCCTGCCGCCAACCGCTGCTCCCTCCCATACCGTCCTGTACGGGCACGCCGAGCGCGACGGCCGCCGGCTCGACGAGGTGCTCCTGACGGTGATGCGCGCACCGCGCACCTTCACGCGCGAGGACGTCGTCGAGATCTCCTGCCACGGAGGCATGTTCGTCACGCGTCAGATCCTCGACGCCCTGCTCGCCGCCGGGGCCCGCCTGGCCCAACCCGGCGAGTTCACCCGTCGAGCGTTCCTCAACGGCCGCCTCGACCTCACCCAGGCGGAGGCCGTCGCCGACATCATCCATGCCCGCACGGAACTGGCCCTCGCCGCCGCCAACGAGCAACTCTCCGGCAGCCTCTCCCGGCGCATCCACACGGTCCGCGACGACCTGATGGGAGTGCTCGCCCACCTGGAGGCCCACCTGGATTTTCCGGACGACGACATTACTCCGGACACGCGCGAACGGCTGGGGGATCGGTTGGCCGGGGCCCTTGGGCAACTCGATCAACTCCTGGCCACGGCCCGCGAGGGCCGAGTCCTCCGGCATGGGATTCATGTCGCCATCGTGGGACGGCCAAACGCGGGCAAGTCGAGTCTCCTCAACTGCCTGCTCGGCCACGACCGGGCCATCGTCTCGCCCATCGCGGGTACCACGCGGGACACCATCGAGGAAACGGCCAACATCCGCGGTATCCCGGTCGCGTTCATCGACACCGCCGGTCTGAGGGCTTCGGCCGACGGCCTGGAGGAGGAAGGGATCCGGCGCACCCGCCTTGCCGCCGCCCGCGCGGAACTGGTGCTCCACGTGCTGGACCGTTCCGCTCCCCTGGGACCGGACGATGGAGGCACCCTCGCCAGCTTCGCTACCAAGCCTTGCGTGGTGGTGCTTAACAAACTCGATCTCCCTTCCCACCTGACCCTGCCCCCCGACCCCGAGCGACGCCTCGTGGAGGTCAGTTGCGCCACGGGCGAGGGACTCGAGGCGCTCAAGGACGCCATCGCCACCGTGGTCTGGTCGGGGCGCGCGGATGCGGGCACGCACGACGTCACCATCAACGCGAGGCACGAGGACGCGCTCCGCCGCTCACGGGAGTCACTCGAGTTGACGCTGGCCGCACTCCACGCCGACCTGAGCCTGGAACTGGTGGCCGTGGACCTGCGAATCGCGCTCACGGCCCTCGGGGAGGTCGTCGGCGGCACCACGACCGAGGACCTGCTCGACGCGATCTTCAGCCAGTTCTGCCTGGGAAAGTGAGCGTGAGACGGGGGTTTGCCACGGATTTGCCGCTTGGACCCGCCGCACCCCATTTCCTAACCTCCCCCCGTGGCTGCTGATTCCTTCGACATCCATTACGTCGCCGACCTGGCCCGGATCGAGCTCACGCCCGAGGAGGAGCAATGCCTCGGCGCTCAACTCGGCAACATCCTGGGTTACGTCGAACAACTCCGGGCCGTGGACGTGTCCGGCATCGAACCCACCTCGCACGCGTTCCCGCTCGTCAACGTCACGCGCCCGGACCAATGCCGGCCCGGCCTCTCGACCGAGGACGCCCTCCGCAACGCGCCCCTCCAATCCAACGGGCTCTTCATGGTTCCGAAGATCGTCGAGTGACCTGCCCTGCCCTGCGCTGACCCCTGCCCTGCGCTGACCCCTGCTCTGTCCGCTGCCCGAGCTTTCTCCCGGTCCCCCCATGCTCCACCGCCTCGCGATCGCCGAACTAACCCAACGCCTGGCCCGGCGGGAGTGCTCCGCCCGGGAAGCCCTGCAGTCGTGCCTGAACCACATCACGCGCGTCGATGGCGAGGTCCGGGCCTTCCTCAGCCTCGACGCCACCGATGCCCTTGGGCAGGCCGACGCAGCCGACCGCGCCCTGGCCACCGGGACCACGCACCGCGAGAAGCCGCTGCTTGGGGTCCCGATCGCCCTCAAGGACGTCCTCTGCCACCGCGGCCAACCCCTCAACTGCGGCTCCAAGATCCTCGGCAGGTTCGTCTCCCCGTACGACGCGACCGTCGTCGAGAAGCTCCGCGCCGCGGGCGCCGTGGTGTTCGGGCGGCTGAACATGGACGAGTTTGCGATGGGAAGCTCCACCGAGAACTCGGCGTTCTTCACCACGCGGAACCCGTGGGACACCTCCCGCATCCCGGGCGGATCCTCCGGAGGCTCGGCCGCGGCGGTCGCTGCCAACGAGTGCCTGGCGGCGCTCGGCTCGGACACCGGTGGTTCGATCCGTCAACCAGCCGCACTCTGCGGTTGCGTCGGGGTGAAACCCACCTATGGCCGCGTCTCCCGCTATGGGCTCGTCGCCTTCGCATCCTCCCTCGACCAGATCGGCCCGTTCGCCAAGAACGCGGCCGATGCCGCCCGCGTCACCGGGGTCATCGCCGGCCACGACCCAAGGGATTCCACCAGCCTGCAGGAACCCGTCCCGAACTACCTCGCTTCGCTCGAGTCATCCCGCGATCTCAAGGGGCTGAGGCTCGGCGTGGCCCGGGAGTTCATGGTGGGTGGGCTCGACCCCGCCGTCCGCGACGCGGTGGCGGCCGCCGTCCGGCAACTCCAGGACCTGGGCGCCACCCTCGAGGAAGTCTCGCTGCCGCACAGCGAACACGCCGTCGCCACGTACTACATCATCGCCACCGCCGAGGCCTCGGCCAACCTGGCGCGCTTCGACGGCGTGCGGTACGGGGCCCGCGTGCCCGGGGCGGACCCCACCGAAATGTACGAGCGCACCCGCGGCGCCGGCTTCGGGGCCGAGGTCAAACGACGGATCATCCTCGGCACCTATGTCCTGAGCAGCGGCTACTACGACGCCTACTACCTGCGGGCGCAGAAGGTCCGGACCCTGATTCGGCAGGACTTCCTGAACGCCTTCGAGAAGGTGGACGCCATCGTCTCGCCGACCACCCCCACCGCCGCGTTCAAACTCGGGGAGAAGACCCAGGATCCGCTGCAGATGTACCTGAGCGATATCTTCACCATCTCCTGCAACCTCGCCGGCATCAGTGGCCTGAGCCTGCCGTGTGGGTTCACGGAGGGGCCGCGGCTGCCGATCGGGCTGCAACTGCTCGGCAAACCTCTGGGGGAGGAGACGCTGTTCCGCATCGCGCACACCTACGAGCAGGCGACGCCCTGGCACCGCGAGGTCGCCCCGCTCGGCTGAGGACGGGTAGTTCCCCTTTGCGGCTTGGGCCGGCGTTGGGGCAAGCTCCGCCGACGCCATGAACTCCCCTACCCTCACCTCGTTCGTCCGGGCCTTCGCGCTCACCGCCGCTACCCTGGCCCTGGCCGCCGCCCCCCACGCCCAGGCCGCCGAACCGGCCCCGCCACCTGGCTTCGTTTCCCTCTTCAACGGAACCGACTTCACCGGCTGGAAGGTCCCCGATGCGGACGGCGGACACTGGAAGGTCCTGGACGGCGTGATCGATTACGACGCCGAGAGCCGGTCGACCGGCGACAAGAACCTCTGGTCGGAACGCGAGTTCAGCGACTTCACCTTGCTGATCGACTGGCGGATCAAGTCGACGCCCTACATCAATCCCAACGTCCCGTACATCCTGCCCGACGGCACCCACGCCCGGGATACCCAAGGCAAGGAACTGCGCCTCGCCCTGCCCGACTCGGACTCCGGCGTCATCGTCCGCGGCGACGTGAAGTACCAGGTCAACATCTGGTGCTGGCCGATCGGCTCCGGCGAGATGTACGGCATCCGCACCGACTCCCGGATGCCCGCCGAGGTCCGCGCCGCCGTGACCCCGCGGACCCAGGCCGACAAACCCGTCGGCGAATGGAACACCTATGAGATCACCGTTCGTGGCGGCACGGTGAGTGTCCTGCTCAACGGCAAGTCCGTGCTCCCCGGAGCCACCATCCCCGGACTCCCCGGCCGCGGACGCCTCGGACTGCAGCACCATGGCGGGAAACAAAACGGCCAATGGAACAGCCCGCCCAGCCTCCTCCAGTTCCGCAACATCTTCGTCAAGGACCTGGCCCGCTGAGTCGGTGCGACGTTGCGGCGGTTGGAATCGAGGCCTGCCTCCGAGACCCCCTCCACAATGGGCCGCCGCCACCCGCCCGCTCACCCTGCGTCGGCCATGGCCGCGACCAAGCCCTCGACCGTGTGAGGTCGCGCCTCGACGGCCGGCGTGACACCAAGACCGGCGAGGACCCTCGAGGTCTCCGGGCCGAGCGAGGCCACTCGCATACGGGGATGCCGTTCGAGCAACTCCGGCAGCGATACCCGTTCCTGTAGGTTCGTGACCGCCGAACCGCTCGTGAACGTCAACCAGTCCGCGCCCTCCGCCAGGAACCGCGCCAGGCCACCGCCCGGATCGTCCGTCTCCGCCACCGTCCGGTAGAAGGCCACGTCGTCGACCATCGCGCCCCCCGACTCCAACTCCTCGAGCACCCCGGGGGCGCCGGATTCGGCACGGGCCACCAGCACCCGCAGATCCCGCAGATCCTCCTTCCGTGCGATCGCCGCGGCGATGTTGCGACCCACAAACTGCTCCGGCACCACATCCACCCGCAGTCGTAGTCCCCGCAACCGCGCCGCCGTGGCCTCGCCGACGGCCGCCAACCTCGCCTGCCCCAACACGCGGATGTCCGGCTCCGACGCCAGCAGTCGCGCGAAGAACGCATCGACGCCGTTGACGCTCGTGAAGACCACCCAGTCGTACTCGCCCAAACGCCCGAGTGCTTGATCCGCCGGGTCGGGATCCTCCGGCGCCTCGAACCGGAGCATCGGCGCGTCGATCACCTCGGCCCCCTGCTCCACGAGCAATTTGACCATGCCCGCGGCCTGCTCCCGCGCCCGGGTCACGACCACCCGCCGGCCGAAGAGGGGCCGGGACTCGAACCACCCGAGTGAGCGTCGATTGGCCAGGCCCGCCTCGCCGATCACCATCACGGCCGGTGCGCGGAAGTCCGCCTGGAGGACGCGCTCCCCGACATCCGCGAGCGTTCCCTCGAGGGCCTCCTGCGCCGGCGTGGAACCCCAGCGCACCAGCAGCACCGGAGTCGAGCCCGGCATGCCGCCGGCCATGAGTCCGTCGGCGATGCCCCCGATCCGCTCCATGCCCATGAGCACCAGCTTCAGCCCGGGAAGGGCGGCGACGGCAGGCCAATGGACCTGGGCCGTCGGCTTGGTCGGATCCTCGTGACCGCTGACCACGCTAAGCACCGGCGGGCCTCCCGACGGCAGGAGCGCCACCCCGGCCAGGGCTGGCACGCTCGCGAACGCGGACACTCCGGGGATCACCTCGAACGGAACCCTCGCGGCGTCGAGAGCCGCCGCTTCCTCCGCGCCTCGCCCGAACACGTAGGGATCGCCACCCTTCAACCGAACCACCACCTGGCCCGCCTGCGCGGCTTCCAGCAGGAGGCGGTTGACCGCCTCCTGGCCGACCGTGCGCCCCTCTCCACGCCGCCCCACGAAGACCACCCGGACCCCCGCCGGGGCGAACCCCAGGACCCGGGGGTCCACGAGTCCGTCGCAGACCACGAGTTCGGCGCGACGAAGCACCTCGGCGCCCCGCCGCGTCAGCAACCCAGGATCCCCTGGTCCCGCCCCCACGATATAAACAATCCCCACCCCAGGCCGCGACATGCCGACAGGCTAGGCA
>JBBQML010000241.1:0-6947 GCA_038328885.1 Verrucomicrobiota bacterium
GGGAGTCTGGCGACCGACCCACCGACCACCGACCCACCGACCCGCCGACCCACCGACCACGGGCCCACCCGCTCACCGCGCCAGCACCGCTTTCTCTTCTGCCGGGGTCAGCGTCCGCCACTGGCCCGGTGCCAGGTCGCCGAGTTCGAACCGCCCAACTCGAACGCGCAGTAACCGCAGCGTCGGGTGACCGACGGCGGCGGTCATGCGCCGAACCTGGCGATTGCGCCCTTCCACCAACTCCAGGGCAATCCAACTGTCCGGAACGCTCAGACGAACCCGGATCGGCGGATCCCGCGGCGGCAATCCGGGCCGCGGATCCAGCACCCAGGCCCGCGCCGGACGCGTCCGCACCCCCTGGATGACCAGTCCGGCGCTCAGTTGGGCGAGGGAATCGGTGCCGGGAAGACCCTCCACCTGAGCCCAGTAACACCGGGGATGCCCACCCTCGGGCCGCAGCAACTGCACGTTCCAGCGCGGTTCGTCACTCAGCAGCAACAACCCCTCCGAGTCGGCATCCAGCCGTCCCAGGGGATAAACCCGCGGCGGCAGGCCGTACCCGGCCAAGGGGCGGTTCGACGAACCATCCGGCGTGAACTGGGACAGAACGCCCCAGGGCTTGTGAAAGGCGAGCAGCATCGACCGCGCCACGCTGAGCACCCGCGAGTGCAAGGTCAAACGGGTGTCTCCTGGTCCTCCCACGCCGCCGGATCCGTGTTTTCGGTGTGCCTCCCGGAGACCACGGCTTAGGCTGCTCACCGTGCGTCGCCACGCCGAGCCCGAGTTGTCCCCAGCCTCCCTCGGACACGGATTCCCCTGGCTCGTCCTCCTCGCCGCCGGTTCCCTGTTGCTTGGCTGCGCCCCCAACCAGCCTGCCACGGCCACACCGTCAGGACCGTCGACCCTCCCTGGGGTGCCCACCCCTCCCAGGCAGCCCAGGCCCATCGTGCCGGCAAGCCCTGTCGATGCTCCCCCCGAACTGCCCGCGCTCGTTGTGTTCACCAACGCCGCGGCCTGGGTGGAGACCGACGCGCCCATCCCGGGCGGGTCGAGCCGGGTGTCCCCGGAGATCCTGACCGCCACCCCCTGGAACGAGTTGGTGGTCTCCTGGAACGTCCAGCCCGCCGAGGGCGCTGGACTCCTCATCGAAGCACAGGCGGTCGGTGCGGGCGGGGAGTCCACCCGTTTCTACCGGCTTGGCCAGTGGTCCCTGGGAACGAATCCGCCGGTGGTGCGAACGTCGCTTCGGGGAGAACGGGACCTCGACGGCGTGGTCAGGACCGACACGCTGGCGCTGACCCGCCCTTCCCGTGCGGTGCGACTCCGCCTCACGCTGCTCGGCACGCTCGCCCGCCATCCGGAACACCTCCGACGCGTGGCCCTTTCACTGGCGGATACGCACCAGATCCTCGAGCCACGGCCCGGGCGGGAAGACGTGCGCGGACGCACCCTCGAGGTGCCGGAGCGTTCGCAAGTCGCCTACGCCGAGGGCCAGGCGTGGTGCAGTCCCACCTCGGTGTCCATGATCCTCCAATGGTGGGCGGGGGAGTTGGGGCGGCCCGACCTGGACCTCGACGTGCCCGAGGTGGCCGCGGGCGTGCACGATCCGGCGTGGCCGGGGACCGGCAACTGGCCCTTCAACACCGCCTATGCCGGGAGCTTCCCGGGGGTCGTGGCGTGCGTGGCCCGGTTGCGCGACCTCCGCGCCGTGGAAGACCTGGTGGCGGGCGGCATCCCGGTGGTGATCTCCGTGAACGCGCCCGCCCTGCGCGGCAAGCCGGTCACGCCCGACGGCGGGCACCTCGTGATCTGCCTCGGCTTCACCCCGGAGGGCGACGTGGTCGCCAACGATCCGTGGGCCCGTCTCGACGAAGGCCAGCGGGTTCGAAGGGTGTACCCCCGCGCGTACGTGGAGCAGGCGTGGGCACATTCCCATCGCCTCGCCTACCTCATCGCGCCTTCGACGCGCGAGGAGTTGTTCCCCGCCCAGTGGCGCTGACCGCCGCTCACGGCGTCGGCTCCAGACCGGGCACCGAAGGCCGTGGGGGTTGGGGATCGATCTCGGCCAGAATGCGCGCGGCGAGGGTTCGCACCTCGGGGTCGGGGTCGAGCGCGGCTTGGGCGAGAATCGGGAGCAGCTCGGGGGCTTCGGCCAGGCTGACGTGGCTATAGCCCAACTGGCGCACCGCGTGAAGACGGAGCGGCGCGGAGAGCGTGGAACTCCGGAGGGAAGCGGCCAGCACCCCAAGAGCTCGGACCCGGTAGAGGGGGTCGCGAGGGGTGATGTCTCCCAGAACCGTGACGGCGGCGGAGAGGCGGATGACCTCGTTGGTGTCGTCCAGACAACGTGCCACCCGCGCGGTGGTCCCGAGGTCGCGACCGTAGCCCCGGAGGAGCGCGGCGGTGGCGTTGCGCAACCGCCAGTCCGGGTCGTCCAGGTAGGCCGCCAGTGTCGCCACGATGCCGGGTTCGCCCAGCCCCCACGCCAGGCGATCCACCGCCAATCGGGCGGAGTACGAGAGAGGGAGGGGATCGGACTAGGACGGGTTGAAGAGGTAACGCTCGTCGAAGGTGAGCCGTGCCAGTTGGGGCAGCAACTCTCGGGCGGGCCAGTGGCCGGAGGGGTTAAAGACGATGGTCATCAGGGCTTCCTGCGAGAATTTGGGGTCTTCGGCATCGAGCCGTGCGGCGGCCGTGATCAGGGCGCTCAGCGTGGGGGCAGCAGGCCGCGGTGCGTCGCGCCGCAGGCTGTACAACATGGGGAGGCGAAGCGCGGGCGTGGCGAAGATGTCCGGAACCAGGGCTTGCAGGTTGGTGTCCGCGCGGGCGCTCAGGCCGTAGATCGCGTGGAGCCGCTGCGTGACGGTCAGGGAGGCCGTGAGGGCGGCTTCGCGAAGCAGTTCGCCCGAGTTAGTTGAGCCTTCCTGCCAACGCTTGATCGCTCTCCGGGAGGATTCAGGCGGCCGGGCCGCGAGCAACTCGTGAAGGACCTCCGGGGAACCGCGGTCGATCTCGGCCAGGGCCCAGGTGAACCGCGGGCTCCGTGGCTTGTTGGCTCCACCGCTTTCGCCTCCGGCCTGGGTTTGGGCCCGCAGACCCCGCAACAACTGGGAAACCGCGTTGCTCGCGGCGCGGCCCCAGCTCCCCAGGGTATCGACCGCGGCCCGCGCCTGCCACACATCCTGCTGCAACGAGAGGTCAGCCAGGGCCCGCACGGCCTCCGGGGTACGCGCGGACTCGTCGAGCCCTCCCAGGATCGTGGCCGCCACCCGTGCCGTGTGCTCCAGCGAAACCAACTCCACCAACCCAGGGATCGCCGGTGCCGCCAGCGGACCCAGGTGGCGAAGCGCCTCCCCGATCCTCCAAAAATCGTCCGGTTCGGCCTTCAGTCGCCCCAACAGGAAGGGTATCGCGTTGGTGCCGAGCGTTCGCAGGGCCGCCACGGCCGGGGCGCGGTCGTCCTCCGCCGCACCGGGATCGAGATCGCCCAGCCACGCGGAAAGCAGCCGGCCCTCGACTGCGGGCTCAGGACCGGCCACCACCGTGGCGCCCACGGATCCAATGCCGGGGGCCAGCAGAACCACCGCAAGCAGGAAGCTGGCAAGCCGGGGAGTCATAAGGCCTCTTTCGCCAGGCGTTCACTCTGATCCGGTCGGGTCTTTTTTCGCGTGTTTCGCGTGTTTCGCGGTAATCCATCAGGCGACGGCCGGGGCAGGGTCGGCGGAGCGCAGGGAGCGCCAGGGTTCCTCCTGGCTCACGTCCACGATGTCCGGCCCGGGGGCCTTCGCCGGGGAGAGGATCGCGAGGAACACGAGTCGTTCACGGAACGGGTTGTAGGTCCCATGCACCTCGCCCTTGCGAACCAAAACCATCTCGCCCGGGCCGAGGATCCGCTTCTCCCCGTTGATCCACTGCTCGGCCCGACCGCTGAGGACGTAGATGATCTCCTCGCGGGTCGGGTGCGTGTGAAAGGGATGATCCCGCCCGGGCTCCATGTTCGCCCGGACCATCAACAATTCCTCGCTGGGCACCACGTCGCCCCGGCAGAGCCACTCCTCCAGCGTCCAGGGAGAGAGGAAATCGACCTTCTCGGCGGCGGTGGCGAACCGGCGGGATTCAGGAGCATCCATAGATGGGCTGAGGGAGGGGAGGAAGCTATCGACCGGTGCGGATCGGCACCTTGCGACGCGGGCTCTTCCGGGCCGCCGCCGGCGCTTTCAACTGCTTGAACTCGCGGGTGAGGTTCGTCAGCGAGGCCTCCACCCCCATGCGCTCCAGGGAGCTCGCCCCCACGAAGCCGACCGCGTCGGTGTTCTTCAGGATCCGGTCGGCGTCGGCGGGCGTGTTGATCGGGCCGCCATGGGCCAGGAAGAAGAGGTCCTTCCGGACCCGGCTCGCCGCCGCGATGATTTCCTGGGTGCGCTGGATCGCGAAGTCCCAGCTCACCACCGCCTGCGTCACGCCGATGCTCCCGCCCACCGTCGTGCCGACATGCGCGATGATGGCGTCGGCGCCCGCCTTGGCCATCTCCACCGCCTCCTCGGGAGTGGCGACGTAGACGATCGAGAACAGGTCCATCTTGCGGGCCAGCGCGACCATCTCGAACTCCTTCCGGACGCTCATCCCAGTCTCCTCGAGGACGCCCCGGAAATGGCCGTCGACGATCGTGTGGGTGGGGAAATTGTTCACCCCGCTGAAGCCCATTTCCTTCACCTGCAGGAGCCAGTGCCACATGCGACGGCGCGGGTCGGTCGCGTGGACGCCGCAGATCACCGGGACCTCCTCGACCACGGGGAGGACCTCATACTCGCCGATCTCCATGGCGATCGCGTTGGCATCGCCGTAAGCCATCAGGCCGCAGGTGGAACCGTGGCCCATCATGCGGAAGCGGCCGCTGTTGTAGATGATGATCAGGTCGGCGCCGCCCTTCTCAATGAACTTGGCGGAGATGCCGGTGCCGGCGCCCGCCGCGATGAGGGCATTGCCCTTCTTCAGCGAGGCGCGAAGGCGTTCGACGACTTCCTTGCGGGTGTAGGGGTTGCCTTTGCCGGTCCAGGGATTGGGCATAGCGAAAACGGGGTCGGGATCGAGGTGAGGGTGCTTCGGTCTGGCGCTCGGCCAAGGTGATGGCAGAGCACCGACGGGAAGTCAGCCCCGCAAATGCCCGTGAATCCAACCATCACCAGGGAAGCCGCGGAGCATCGACCGCGAAAAAGCGCGAACCACGCGAAACAAACCAAAGAGGCCGGCTCGACTGAAGCCGAGGCGATCGAACACCACCTTGGCACGTCCGCGACCTCGGCAGTTGATCTCCCTCCCTGCTTTCGCGTGCTTGGCGTGTTTCGCGGTCAGCTATCCGGCGACTCGGGAACCGTCCACAGGCCGAACTGGGGATGGACGGCGCTCGGTCGCGTGGGCAGAGTAATTGCAGACTCCCGCTCAACCGCGTCCCTTTGCCGCCATGAACCCGCCCCCCTCATCCCCCCTGCCTGCGCCGGTGATCGCTCGTTCGTGCGGTGGACGTCGCCCTGCGATTCGCGGGTCCGGCTTCACCCTGATCGAATTGCTGGTGGTGATCGCGATCATCGCGATCCTGGCCAGCATGCTCCTGCCCGCCCTGGCCAAGGCGAAGGGCAAGGCGCAATCGACGAAGTGCCTCAACAACCTGCGTCAGATCGGCATCGCCACGGTCATGTACGTGCAGGAAACCGAGAAGTATCCGGGGTGCCTCTTCGTGAACGGCGGCTTCCGGTACGTCTGGGCGCCGCGCCTCTTCACCCAGATCGGCACCAACCGGGCCGTGTTCTCCTGTCCGACCGCTTCGCAGTTCAGCGCGTGGGACACCAACATCAACAAGACCCTTGGAGCGCCGAGCATCTATGGCACCGGCCGCGACGTCTGGGGCATCAGCCAGACCACGCTCTTCTCCTACGGCTATAACGACTGGGGCGCAGCCCCGGCCGGCGGCACCCTCGGGCTCGGTGGAGATGTCGATATCTTCGGGGAGATCAAAGAGGGCCAGGTCCTGCGGCCGAGCGAGATGATCATGCTCGGCGACTCCAAGCCCGGTGTGGGCGGCAAGATCACCAAGTCCACCCTCGGCGCCTTCGACGCCAACATCGACCCGACGACCGAGGCGGAGTGGCCCTCCAACCGCCACGATCGCCGGACCGTCCTGATGTTCTGCGACGGTCATGCCGAGACCGCCCGCCGGAACGACGTCATCGACCCGGCGAACGACCGCTGGCACCGCCGCTGGAACAACAACGGTGAGCGTTCCGGCTCCTCGTGGACCGTGAACCGCGCGACCTCCGCCCAGATCGACCCTTGAGGCCTTCGGCGTCGGGGGTCGGGAGTGGGGGGAGAGTGCGTCCGGCGTGGAGGGAAGGGCTTCCGATTGGGAATTGAGGATTGGCGATTGGTGATTGGTGAAAACCCGAGAAGCGGCCCCGTGCTCAATCGGCAATCCTCAATCGGCAATGTTCCTTCCCCCGCTCCCCACGCCGACGGCCCCCCAATCACCGACTACCGGCTTCCCCCTCGTTCCGGCGGGCGGATTCGATCAGTTCCCAGAACTTGGGGTTATCCTGGAGCGCGGCGTCCTCGCCCGTGGGCAAGCTGGACCGGAAGAGGAAGTCCTTGAGCGAATTCCGGTTCAGGATGCGGTGGACCACCAACCCGAGGGGATGCCGCTCGAAATAGACCCGGTAATCGCCGAGCCGCATCCGGTGGAGAACACGGCCCTCGCGCTCCAGTTTGCCGAAGCGGTCGAGGTCGGTGCTCATCACCTCCGTCGGCAGGCCCCGAAATTCCCCCAGGATATGGAGTTGGAGGTTCTTGGGCATGGCCGCGACTTCGGCCGCGCTGGTGGGGTTGAAGATGATTTGGAAGATCCGCATTTCCTGGGGTTTCGTCCGCTCGCGTGGGGGCTACCCGGAACGGGACAG
>JBBQML010000242.1:0-6943 GCA_038328885.1 Verrucomicrobiota bacterium
CTCGTCGAGAAGTATCGCCAGCCGGTGCTGGGGTTCGTCCACCGCACCCTGCAGGACCCGAACGAGGCGGAGGACATAGGTCAGCAGGTGTTCGTCCAGGTCTTCAAGGCGGCAGGCCGGTACCGGGTCGCGGCGCGATTCTCCACCTGGCTCTTCACCATCGCGCGCAATCTCTGCCTGAACGAACTCCGACGACGCGGTCGGCATCGCACCGAATCGATGGACGCGCCGCTTGAGACGGACGCGGGCGCGTTGGAGCGGGATTTCGAGGACGTCCGCACCCCGGAAGTCGACGGGCAGGCCCTGCTGGGTGAACTGGAGGCGCGGATCGAGGAGGCCCTGGCCGATCTGCCCGAGGGCCAGCGCACGGCCATCCTGCTCGTGCGCGAGAAGGACATGGCCTACGAGGAGATCGCCCGGGTGATGGGGGTTTCGCTCTCGGCCACGAAATCGCTGATCTTCCGTGCACGCGAGACCCTGAAACGGCGGCTCAAGCCGTACCTGCGGACCGGGGAGTGGGAACCGGGTGGCGGCGCGACGGCAACTTTTCCCAGGCCCCGGTTTTGAAGGGTCAACGCGCAATGAATCCCGATCCGATTGCCGACCTGCGGGACCTGCTCTGGCGCCGCGAGTTGACGCTGGATGAACGGCGGCGGGTGGCGGTGTATCTCGCCCAGCATCCTGAGGCCGTGCCCGATTGGCAGGCCGACTTCGCCCTGGCCCGGGCGGCACGGCGATTGTCCCCGGTGCCGGTGTCCTCGAACTTCACCGCTCGTGTTCTGGCTGAGGTGCAGCGCGAGGCAGCCGCCCACCGGCCGGTTCAGCTGCCCTGGTGGCAGCCGTGGTTGGGCGCGCGCTGGGTCCCGGCGGTCGGCGCGGCGATGGTATCGGCGACCGTGGTACTCGCCACCTGGCAGATCGAAGCGGCGAAGCGTCAGGCTGATTACGCCCACCAGGTCTCCGCGCTGCGGGCACTCGCAGTACTGCCGCCGGCGGTGTTGGAGGATTTTGAGGCGATCCGCCGTTACGGGGAGAGCGCGCCCTCGGTCGACTTCGGCCTGCTCGCGGCCCTGGAATGAACCGGGCTGAACCGGGCTGAACCGGGCTGAAAACAACCGAAATGAACCGGCTTCGTTCCATCTTTCTGCTGTTCGTCGCGTTGGGGGTTTTCTTCCCCAGGGGCGTGCGTGCGGCCGAGTCGGCACTCCCGCCACCGCTTCCCCTGCCGACCTCGCCGGTCACGGTGTTCCGGCAGATGCTGGCGCTGGGTCCCGATGAGCGGGCGGCGGAGTTGGCCCGGCGTCCGTCCGCGCAGCGGGACGCACTGCGTGATCGGCTGACGGAGTACGATGCCTTGCCGCCCGGGCCACGGGAGGACCGGCTGCGGGCCACGGACCTTTACTGGCACGTTCAGCAACTGCTGCCGCTAGCGTCGGCCGAGCGGGCGGACTTGCTGGCCACGGCTCCCGCCGAGTTGCGACCGATCCTGATCGAGCGATTGGCGTTGTGGGACCGCCTGCCGGAGGCGGACCGGGCCACCCTGTTGCAGCACGAGCGTGCGATCGGGTATTTCGCGCAGTTTCGCGCTCCGGTTCCGCCGCCCCTGCCGGGGTCCCCCGCGAGCGCCCAGGCCAGGGCGTCGGTGCCGAGCACATCGGAGGTGGCGTTACCGTTGCGGTTGCAGTCCGAGTTGGGCCGCCTGCAGGACCTGCCAGTCGGGGAACGTCGGCGTTTGGTCGAGACCTGGCGACAGTTCTTCGAGGCTCCGCCGACCTCACACCAGCGTTCCCTCCAAGCCATGAGCGCGGAAGAGCGGGAGGAGATGGAGCGGGTGGTCCGGCGTTTCCGGGCCATGCCGGCGCACCAGCGTCTGGTTTGTATCGAGTCCTTCGCGCGCTTCGCGACGATGCCCGCCGCGGAGCGGTCGGGGTTCCTGCGGAGCGCGGCCAACTGGGAGTCGCTTCCGGCCGAGGAACGCGCCGCTTGGCGGCGGGTGGTGACGAAACTGCCGCAATTACCCCCACTGCCCACCGAGTTCACGCCTCCGCCCCTGCCACCAGCGGCCCGGCGCGGGCGATTGCTCACCAACGGATCCGTGCCGGCCCTGGCCCCGTGATCCCCGTCTTCTTTCGAGGTGCGGCCAGGGCCGGCGCTGCTAGGTTGACGGCCATGTCCGCCTGCAGCCCAAGGTGCCCGCCGCAGCGTCCGCTGAGCCTCCTCGGGTGGTTGCTCTGCGCGTGTCTGGCCTGGGGTGGGGTGTCCTTCGCGAAGGCGAACGACCCCGGCGCCGGGTTCCTGCGCTGGCATCGGGCCGAGCGCAGGGTCGATGCCGACCTCCAGGGTTGGTCATTGACCCTGGCCCTCGAACGGATCTCAGCCGTCACCGGTTGGCAGGTCTTCGTCGAGCCTGGCATCGACCTACAGGTGGCCGCCCGCTTCACCAATCGCCCCGAACGGGAGGCCCTCGCGGCCTTGCTGGTGGATGTGAACTTCGCCCTGCTGCCGGCCCGGACCACCCGCGGTCCCACCCGGCTGCTGGTCTTCCGAAGCAGCACTTCGGAGGCCACCGTTTCGGTCCGGCCCGCCACGGAGAGCGGACCCGGCGGTGGCGCCGCGGTGCTCGAGAAGGAGTTGATCGTCCGGCTTCGGAAGGGGTCGAAGGCGGACGTTGAGGAACTCGCCCGGAAGCTGGGTGCCCGGGTGACGGGCTCGCTCCCGGGTGCGGAGGCGTATCGGTTGGCATTCGACAGCGAGGAGGCCGCGACCGCGGCGCGCTCGGCACTCGGCGAGAACGAAGATGTGGCTGGGGTGGAATCGAATTATACCCTGGGTGCGCCCGGCCAGATCGATCGCCTCGCGGGGGTGAACCTCCCGGCCCTCGGCCTGAGGGCCCGGCCGGTGAGCGACGGTTCGACGGTGATCGTGGCCCTGCTCGACACCGGGGTGTCCTCCACCGCGACCGCCCACAGCGATTTTCTGCTGCCCGGCGTCAACCTCGCCGGCACCTCCGGAGCAGCCCAGACCGGGCAGGCTCTCACGCACGGCCCCGCCATGCTCGAGACGATCCTGCAGGGCCTGGCGGCGGGACAGACCTCGGCCAGCGGTCAACCGGTGCGCGTGCTGCCGATCGATATCTACGGCGGACAGGCCGACACCTCGACCTTCGAGTTGGCCCGGGGCATCGTGGTCGCACTCGAGCGTGGCGCGGACGTGATCAATCTCAGCCTGAGCGGGCCGAGTCCGAGTCCGCTGGTGCAGGACGTCCTGCGGCAGGCCAGCGCGGCGGGAGTGCTTACCTTCGCGGCTCCGGGCAACACGCCGTCGGTGGAACTGACGTACCCGGCGGCCTATCCCGAAGTGATGGCGGTGACGGCGAGCGACCGGCAGGGGCAAGTCGCGGCGTACGCGAACCGCGGTGCCTTCGTGGACCTGATCGCCCCCGGAACCAGTCTGGTGCCGTTTGGCGGGGAGACCTACGTGGTGAATGGAACCTCGGTGTCGACGGCGTACACCGCTGGACTGGCGGCGGCGCTGTTGGCGGACACGGGGCGGCCGGCGGGGGAGGTTTCGCAGCAGTTGCGCGAAAAGCTGGGGTACCAGCCACCGGCGGCGAACCCTGCGCCGTGAGCGGATCTGTTATTCGAGTCCCTGAAGCCGGGCCATGGCGGCGAAGGATCCGCCCGCCCGGAGCAACTCCTTCGGGGTGCCGCTTTCCAGAATCCGTCCCTCGGCGAGGGTGACGATCCGGTCCAGGTTCATCAACGTGCTGAGGCGGTGAGCCACGCAGAGGACCGTGCGATTCTCCGCCAATCGCTCGATCGCGGCCTGCACCTCGCGTTCACTCTGGGAGTCGAGCGCGGCGGTGGCTTCGTCGAGGACAAGGATGGGGGCGTTGCGAACGAAGGCGCGGGCGATGGAGAGCCGCTGCCGTTGCCCACCCGAGAGGGTGATGCACCGCTCGCCCACCGGCGTGTCGTAGCCCCGGGGGAGGGCGGAGATGAACTCGTGGGCGAAGGCCGCCCGGGCCGCGACCTCGACCTCCGCGCGCGTGGCCCCGGCCCGGCCGCAGGCGATGTTTTCCGCCACCGTCAGGTCGAAAATCACCACATCCTGACTGACCAGGGCCATCGACCCGCGGAGTTCGGCTCCGGCCAGTTCACGCAGGTCCACGCCATCGATGAGCACGCGGCCGGAGGTGGGGTCATAGAAGCGGAAGATCAGGTTCACCAGCGTGCTCTTGCCCGAGCCGCTCTCCCCGGCCACGCCGAGCTTCTGCCCGGCGGGAATCGTGAGGCTGAAGTCGGTCAGCACCGCACGCTCGTCGTACCCGAACCCGACGCGGTCGAAGACGATCTCGCGCTGGAACCGCCCCAGGGGCCTCGGTTGCTCCGGGTCCCGGACGGACGGTTGCTCGTCCAGCACCTGGTTGATGCGGTCGGCGGCGATGCTGGCCTGCGAGAAGACCACATGCACCTGGGACAGCCTTTTGACGGGCGTGTAGAGGGCGGCCGTGCCGATCAGGAAGGTGAAAAGGTCGGCGAACTGCACGCCGCGAACGGCGATGTAGAGGATCAGGGCGCTGAGGGCGAAGGCGGAGATCACCTCGATGATGGGGTTGACCATCTCCCGGGCGCGCATGGCTTTCATGCTCTGGCCGAAGAACTCCCCGGCGAGGTGGCGGAAGCGCGCGTGTTGCTGGGCCTCGAGACCGAAAGCCTTGACCACCCGGATACCGGCCAGGAACTCGATCAGGAGTCCGGCCTGGGTCGTGGATGCCAGGGCAACGCGGCGGCCGGCCTCCCGTGCCTTGCGCCCCAGCTTCCCGATCGGGATCGCCGAGAACGGGAGGAAGACCAGGACGAAGAGCGTCAGGTGCCAATTCAGGGTCAGGAGCAGGCCCACGATGCTGAGGATGGTCACGGGCTCCTTGACCAGATCGGACAACCGGCTGCCCAGGGCGCTTTGTAGCACCGAGGTATCGGTGTTCATCCGGGTGACCAGGTCCCCGGAGCGCGCGCGGGTGAAGTAGTCCAGGGACAGCGTGTTGAGCCTGGCCAGGATATCGAGGCGGAGGTCGTTGATCGTCCGTTCGCTCGCCCAGGTGAGGAAGTAATTGCTGAAGAACCCGGTAAACCCGCGGAAGGCCAGGACCAGCGGCAGGAGGACCACGATGCCGAGGATCTGGCGCCAGCCCGGCTTGCGGCCGGCCTCGGGTAGCCAGGGAAGCAGCCTGTCCCTGGCCGACTGTTCGATTCCGCTCAGCCACTTCTGCGGTTGAAGGGCGGTTGTCGGGCCGGTGCGGAGGTCCGGAGCCGCGCTCGGGGCGGCGATGATCGGGGCCACCGGGGTGGGGGAAAGCCGCTCAAAGACCACCCGCGCACACCAGACGGCGCCGCCGTTGGAGACTCCGTAGAGCACCCCCAGCAGGACCCCCAGCAGCATGCGCAACCAATACCGGCGGAGGTACGGCGCGCCAAAACGCAGGAGGGCTCCAAGGTGTCCCATCGGCAAAGCGTCCCGCAGCGACTGCTGGCCCGCAAGCTGTCGTCTCGACCCCCTGCCGTTGACCATTGAGGACCGGGGCTCCTACGGTGCGACCCATGAAGCGCTCCCGTGTACGGATGGGGTCCCGAGGCTGGGTCGGCCTGGCGATGGCGACGGCGATGGTGCTGGTCCTGGCGGCGCCGGGATCACCCGGGGTGAATCGGGTCGCGGCGGCGCCCGCCCCGGACGGTTGGGAGCCGATCTTCGACGGCGAAACCCTTGCCGGTTGGCGCGCTAACGAGGCGCCAGGATCGTTCCGCGTCGCCGACGGCGCCATCGTCGGTGAGGGACCCCGGTCCCACCTCTTTTATGTCGGTCCCGACGGTGCCGCCTCCTTTACCCATTTTGAGTTCGAGGCCGAGGTGCGGACCTCGCCGGCGGCGAATTCGGGCGTTTACTTTCACACTGCGTACCAGGAACGCGACTGGCTCAGCCAAGGGTACGAGGTGCAGGTGAACAACACCGCGACCGGCGCGGGCGGGTACTACGAGCACAAGAAGACCGGGAGCCTGTACGCCATCCGGAACGTCCACAAACAACTCGTTCCCGACGATGAGTGGTTCACGCTCCGTATCGAGGTTCGCGGCAAGCGGATCCGAATCCTGGTGAACGGTTTGACGACCGTCGACTACACCGAGCCGGCGATCCCGCCGGATGGCGGGTACCGGGGGCGCCGGCTGTCGCAGGGGACCTTCGCGTTGCAGGCGCATGATCCCGGTAGCCGGGCCGCCTTCCGAAAGCTGCGGGTGCGTCGCCTCCCTGCCCCCGCCGTGGCCGAGGGCTTGCCGTCCACCGAGGCCGGGCCCGGGGTGGGCCTCGCGGCCCTGCACGCGGGCAACTTCCCGGTGATCGACCTGCACACGCACCTCAAGGGCGGATTGACCCTGGCCGAGGTGTTACAGCGGCAGTTCCGCACGGGCATCAATGCCGGCGTGGCGGTGAACTGCGGGCTGGGGTTCGCGATCACCAACGACGCAGGCATCGATCGGGCCCTCGCGGAGTTGAGGGCGGAGCCCGGGAGCCCACTGGTGTTCCTCGCCATGCAGGCCGAGGGCCGCGAATGGAGGAGGCTCTTCTCTCCCGCCGCGGTGTCCCGGTTCGACTACGTCTTCACCGACGCCATGACCCTCTCCAACGACCAGGGCAGGCGGATGCGGTTGTGGATCCCGGGGGAAGTGGAGGTCGGGGACCCGGAGGCCTTCATGGAGATGCTGGTGAGCCGGACCGTCGAGATCCTCGAGACGGAACCTGTCGACGTCTGGGTCAACCCGACCTTCCTGCCCTCCGCGATCCAGGCGGACTACGGGAAGCTGTGGACCGAGGATCGACGTCGACGGGTGATCGAGGCCGCGGTCCGTCAGGGGGTGGCGATTGAGATCAACGATCGGTTCCGGCTGCC
>JBBQML010000243.1:0-6941 GCA_038328885.1 Verrucomicrobiota bacterium
AGTCTGGCTTTTCTCATTGCCCACAACTTGATCCGGATGGTCATGGCCGACGCTGCGGGAATTCATCAGGTGCCTCTGGAGCGGATCAGCTTCAAGGGCTCGGTGGACGCGGTTCGTCACTTCAGCGCGGCACGAGCTCAGGCTCGGAGCCGCAAGCAACGACGCCGACTGGAGGACGAGCTCTTGTGGGGCCTGGCAAGGGATCGGGTGCCCGACCGACCGGGCAGATGCGAACCTCGCGCCGTCAAGCGCAGGCCAAAACCCTATCCCCTTCTCACCTCCCCGCGCCGCCGCTACAAGGAGATCCCTCACCGCAGTCGCCACCGTGCGACCGAGAAACCCACAATTAAAAGGGGCTAATCTAAGCGCCATTCAGAACTGACCCCTTTTCTGGACAGTTGTGGCCAGCGTCGTGGTGTCCCATCGCTCCATCTCCCCCGAATCAATCAGGGCGCGACGGAGGAGTTCCTCCGACACGTGGCCCCCCATCCACGCGGTGAAGACTTCGGCTGCGCAGGCGGCATGCGGACGGTCGAGGGTGTTCCGAAGACTCCACAGGTTCACCACGTGGTGACCGTTGAACAAGGACCAGAGGAAGCGGCGGAGTTCGCGGCCGCACGGAGATCCGGGTGCTTCCCGGATGATTTCCACGATCCGGTCGAGGGCCATTTTGGCGGCGTGGTTCCGTTCGAGGTGTCGATCGATCTGCTCCTGGGATAGGAACGGCGGTGTCGCCAGGAATGCGTTTAGCAGCGCGACCACCGCCTCGGGCGGCACGGAGCCGACGTCGGATCCCCACGTCCTGGAATCACTCCCCCGAATCGCGACGAGCCGGGTGCCCTCGAAGTCGACGGTGGCGCGTCCACTGGAAAACCGATTCCGGCCGGTGGGCTCGAAGCCATGCGCCTTGAGGCATGCGCGAATCAGCGCGTGTTCGGCCAGGGTGGGCTGGTGAAGTGCCGGGGTCATTCCCGGCTTCTACCATGATCGACGGGCTTCCGGGAAGCGGTCGGGCGACTACTCGGCAAGGGACGTGTTCGGTCATGGCTGGGTGGTCCTGACAAATGGCGCCGCGTCGAGAGGAATGGCCTTGAAGCCCGGGTTCGGAGAGGGAACAAAGAGCAGCGGCATGCCCATCCGGAAGCGGAAACCAGCAAAACCATCGCCCCTTGTCGGAAAGTGGCGGCTCGTGGAGATGGAGCAGTGGGACGAGGATTTCATCGATCTCGTCGAGACCGGCCACATCCTGTTCAAGCGGGGCGGCAGCGGACAGATGGCGTTCGGGGCCGTCCACCTCACGCTGGATTGGGTCCCCGGTGAAGATGACCGGGTGGAGTTCACGTTCGAGGGTTTCGACGAAATGGACGAAGTGTCCGGACGTGGGTGGGCCGCAGTTGTGTCCGGGGTGATGGGCGGTGCCATCTACTTCCGCTGGGGCCAAGCCTCGACCTCCCTCGGCGAGAAGTGGCCGGCCAGGAAGGCGCACCCATGAAGCAAGGCTTGGATCGCGAAGCCATTCCCGCGGGGATGGACGGTTGGCCTGACACGTGGCGAGGCGTCCCCGCCGATGTGGCCGCTGGGCGGCGTTTGATCGAGGCGATGCGGGCGTTCGCTGCAGCCCTGATTGACGAGGGACTGGCGGCCGGGACGCTCCATCGACACCTGAATAGCCTCTGGTTGCTCGGAGGGCACCTCGTGGCGGCAGCCCAGCACGATGCGGAACTTCGTTTGCTGGCGGGCAACCAGATGCTGTTGCGGTTCGTCGACCTGGAGGGCGGTCCGTCTTCCCGCCACATCTCGACTGAGGACGAGCAGCGGAGATTCGACTCCACTTGCCGGAAGCTATATCGATTCCTGACCGCAGGCCGGGCGGCTTGATTCGCCCGCCGGGCCGTACTCAACTTCAGATTGAACAACCTCCTTGGAATCGCCAACGACCACGGGATCTTCGGGCGATTGCTGGCGATGTCCCACGACGAGTTCGCCGCATGGCTGGATCGCATCACCGAGGAAGGTTCCGTTACCTGAACGTGGCGTTGAATTCCTTGCCTCGGCATGGGGCTTTCCGCTTGGCGAGCGGGGACGCGAGACGAGAGCTTGACCGATACTTGACCCACGCTTGACCGAGGGTTGACGCACGAGGACGTCTTCCGCCCGCACGCCATCATCGCGGGCGAAGTCATGGGCCAGGGTGAGGCGGGGCGCTATCGAACGATTCGGGTGCGGGTGGGCGCCTTCATCCCCCCCGCCGGAGGAGGTCTCAGGGCTCACGTTCGAACTGCTGGAATGGTGGGCCAGAGAGGCGCTGGGACTTTCGCCCGTGCTCAGTTCCGCGATTCTGCATCATCGCTTCGAGGCGATCCATCCGTTCGCCGACGGGAACGGCCGGACGGGCCGGGCACTGGCGCCACCCCCCCGCTTCCCTCGCCTGGTGGGGAGGACCCGAGCCAGGGCCGGACGCGGAAGGCCCCCGGCAGGTGCCGTCCAGGCTCAGGCTGAGGGAACCCAGCGCGGGTGATCCGCACCGCGCGCCTCGAGACCCCGCGACAGCAGGCGGGGTGAGGTCCCGTCGGCGTTCATCACCCAGATGTCGGGGGCTTCCCCCACGCCGCACCGACAGAACACCACGAGGCGGCCATCGGAGGATTCGCTGGCTCGGAAGTCCCAGAGCGGGGGTTGCACCGCGGTCAAGGGACGTATCGTGCCGTCCTTCGGGTCCAACCGGCAGATCTGGGTTCCCCCACGCGCCAGTTCCGGTCGGTAGTCCCGGTTGAAATGATCGGTGTCGGGGCGCTGTGGCTGGTACTCCCACGGAACCTTCGAACCGGGCAGGCGGCGCGGAAAGAGGATCTGCCCGTCGTGTGTCCACGCCGGCACGTTGGAACCACCCCCACGGGTCGCGGGCGATCCATAAGTGGCGCCAAACCACATGGCTTGTCCCGTGGTCAGCACGCGGTGCTCCGTGCCGTCCGCCCGGCCGATGCAGACATCCGCCCAATCGTGGCCGGGATCCTCGGACGCGTGACAGTCCTGGTAGAGCACCCAGCGGCCGTCCGGTGACCAACTGGTGCCGAAGTAGAGATGCCCTTGGGCCGCGGCCAATTGGATGCGCCGGGTTCCTTCCAGGTCGCTGGTCCAGATCTGGTAGCCTGCCGGGCTGGCCAAGTGGTAGGCCACGCGGCGTCCATCCGGGCTGAGGCTGAGCCCATAGGGCAGGCCCTCACCGAGGCGGGTGAATTCCCGGGCCCCCGAGCCATCCAGGTTCATGCTCAGGATCTGTCCACCCTCCCGGCGCACGACCTGGACCAGCAACCGGTCGTCCCCCAGGATCAGCTGCGGGGTGTAGAAGGGCGCCCGCCGCTCCTGCGTCGCGACTTCCTCCAGCGTTCCGCGTTCGAGGTCGTGCACCCACAGGTGGGTGGGCGTTTGGTGGTAGTACTCCTCGAAGGACCGGCCGGGTCCGTCCCGACGAGGTTCCATGCTCAGGAACAGCACGCGCCTGCCGTCCGGGAAGAAACCGCCCGGTTGCCAGGTCGCCTGACCCGGTACCTCGAAGGTCAGTTCCCGGAAGCCCGTGCCATCCGCCCGGATGAGGCAGGTCCTTCCCGCCGACGTGAAGAACAGCCGTGCGCCGTCGGCGACGGGTACGGGCAAGGAGGACGGGGCGGGCGTACGGCACGCGGTGGCGGAGCCCGCCAGTGCGCCGCCCAGCAAGTGGAGGAATCCACGTCGGTGCAGTGGCAGGGTCAGGGGGCGGTTGGAGGAGCACATGGGCGGACGGCGCACCGTATCGCCGGCGCGGCACTCCGCCAACCACGCGCGCGCATCGGCCGGACGCGCTTTCCCCCGTGAAGGTGTCAGTTCTTACCTTCGCCAGGATCGGCCCAATGCCGGCATCCGGTGCGGCGTCGGAACCCGTCAACCCGGGGCAGGGCCTGCGCTCATTCTCCGCACGTTCCCGACTGCTCGAACGCGTGCACGGGATTCGATGCCCGAGCGGGGTTCAGAGGGACGTAATCACAGACGCTCTTGAATTTGCCGTCGCCCGATCCGTCGACGACGAGGGATCCCGGGCGATCTTCAGCCACGCCACGGCAGAGGGTAGCGGCGTAACGATGCGGCGCTGCCGGACCTTGGAGGTCTGGGCCTCCGCCATGGCGGGCAAGGCGACCGGTGGACAGTTCCGAAGGAGCACCGCCATTTCCTGGGGCGTCCATATCTCGATGGCTCCTGCGTCCACCTTCCTCTTCGTGATTCCGTCGAGAAGCTCCGTGTCCTTCGGAAGCCAGCGGCGGGCGATGCAGAAGCGGATCAGCGTTCTGAGCGCTGCCAGGTTGTTGTTGTGGTGCCTCGGCCCGCCTCCGGCGTGATCCAGCCACTCGCGAATTCGATCGGCGGTCAGATCCGTGAGGTTCATGGCGTTGTCGGCGGCGAATCCGTGGGCGAGGCGGGTTTGGAGGTCCTGCAGGTAACGCCTGGAGCAGCCGGCGGTCTTCCGGTCCCCGATGAAGGTCCCCACGGCGACAGCCACGGTAACGGTCGGGAGATCAAGTCGGTGACGGAGAGCATATTCCCGGGCGGCCTCGATCACGCTCCTGCCGCCAAGGATGCGGAAGGCCTCCGCGAATTGCGCCACGCCGACCTCGGCGCGCAAGCCGGTGGGCGCGAGGGTCTGCAGAATCGCCGCGAAGCGGGCACGCTCTGGTCCCGTGAAACCCGCCGCCGCCGTATCCCCCACTTGCAGGCTCCGGGCGACCTCTTCGGCTCGCCGCTTGGCTGAATCGAACTCGGTAAAAGTTTCCCGGAAGTGGCCCTTCAAGGGATCCGCCCAAGCCAGCGTGTAACGGGGCCGACCCTGGGCAGGCGTGAAGTAAATCGTAGCCGAGAACGCGCCCACCGTGATCACGGTGAGCTTACCGGAAGCAGCGGATCGCCTCTTGCTCACCCGGAAAGCACGCACCTTTTGTCATACTTCCGTCACACTTTTTTGAGGCTGGGAGACTAAACTATTGCAGCAGAAGTGTTTATATGGTAGCGCGTACGGGAATCGAACCCGTCTTTCAGCCTTGAGAGGGCCGTGTCCTAACCGATAGACGAACGCGCCGTCCGCCCCCGAGGCGGAGCCAGATCAAATACACCGGCCTCGCCGTTGTCAATCGGACCCTCGACCACTTCAGCTTCCTCGTCGCGCCGCCGCTCCGCTTCCCCGGACTTCAGCTCGGGACCCACGCCAGCACCTCGGCCGTCACCCGCTCCACACCAACCCCCAACAGACAGCGAAAATCAACCGGGCACTCCCGTAGGAAACACGGCGCACACGGTGCCTCGGCCGAAGGCACACGAACCCAGCGATGCCGCGCGTCCCCTGGCAGACCAGGCCCAGTCAATTCCGGGGAGGTGCTTCCGAAGGGGACGACAACCGGCACGCCCAGCGCCGCTGCCACGTGCATCGGCCCGGTGTCGTTGGTCAGGAGGACCCGGCACACCCGCAGCACCGCCATAAACTCCCGCAAGGTGGTGCGCCCGGCGAGGTCCAGGATTCCCGGAACCCCGGCCCTAATCTCGGCGGCGATGACATGGTCGTTGCGGCCCCCGAACATGATCCAGCAAACCTTGTGACCCCGGTCCCCGTCCCGGGCGCCGGTCACCGCCTGCGCCACGGCGGCAAACCGCCCCGCCGGCCAGCGCTTGGCGGGGCCGTATTCCGCCCCGGGGTTCAACCCAAGCCAGCAGGTGTCCTCAGCCAAGCCGAACTTGGCCCTGGCGGCGACCACCTCCGCTGCCGACACCGCCAGCCTTGGTGCCAGGGGCTCGGACGAGGCGCCACAGGCGGCAACCATCGCCAGGTACTGGAGGCTGTGATGGGCTGCAAGCGGCGGCCGGACCACCGGGGCCAACCGCCCCTCGAGTCGCGCCCGCACGTCCGCGACCGAGGGTTTCACCATGGCCACGGACTCGCCCCGCACAACCACCCGGTGGGTGAGGAACGCATTCCGCCAGCGCCGCGCGAAGCCAACCCGCACGGGGACCCGCCCCAGGAAACATTCCAGGGCGGAGCGGGGCGAATTCGGCAGCACCAGGGCGGCGTCAAACCCCACCGCGCGCAAACGCCCTCCCACCGTCCATGCCCCTTCCCCCGGCCCGAAGGTCAGCACCTCATCGACCGCGGGATGAGCCCGCCAGAGTTCGGCGAGTTTGGCGGGGGTGAGAAGATGGATCCGCGTCCCAGGCCAGGCGTCGCGCAAGCGCAGCAGCGCGGGCGTGGTCATCACCGCATCGCCCAGCCAGTTGACGCCACGAACCAGCAACCGCTGCGGGGGGGACGCGAAGACAACCGGAGATGGGGCGGACTGGCTCAAGAACCCGCGGGGATGGGGGAGTTGGGTTGGCTAGAGCGCCAGTTCAGGGCGCCTCGGGGCTTGATTCGGGCACCGAGGACGCACGCGCTGACACCCCATCCCTTGGCGCGCGGGCCGGCTTCCAACGGCGATGCACCCAGAACCAGTTCGCCGGATCACGACGCACCGCAGCTTCGAAGACGCGGTTCACGTCGGTCATGATCTCCGCGGCATTGCGCACCCGCCCCTTCGCACGCGTCGGGATTTCATCGCTGACTTCGATCCGCCACTGGGCGAGGCCGGTGCGGAAGCAAACCGCCGTGTACAGCGGGCAGTCGTAGCGGAGCGCGAAGACGGCGGGGGCGCTCGAGGTGGAGCATTCGCGACCGAAGAAAGGCAGGCGCAGGCCGCGATCCCCGGCGTGCTGGTCGCAGAGCAGGCCCAGCAGGAGTCCTTCCCCGGCCATGGCGGCCTTTAACGCGGCACCCTCGGTCCGGCGCTCGAAGAAGCGGCAACCGGAACGTTCCCGGAGCACGCTGACCAGTCGGTCGAGGCCCGGCGTACCCGTGCCGCGGTAGGTGGTGCCGCAGGAGAATCCAGGCC
>JBBQML010000244.1:0-6902 GCA_038328885.1 Verrucomicrobiota bacterium
GACGCGGCCCGAGCAAACCACAACGCCAAAGCTCAGCCTGCGTGGCTCCAGCCGCGTCGTGCTGTGGGGCGCAACCGGCGTCATCGCCGCTCTGCTCGTGGGCGGCGCGCTCTACATCAATCAGCAGGCTGAACAGGTAACCGCCTCCCCGCTGCCAGAGGAGACCGGCCCGGGTGACGTAGGACGCGGGAATCGCGGAGGTCTCCGGTCCCCATCCCTTCCCGCCGCGCCAGGCGGAGGCGTACGCCGTCACTTCATCGGCAGAGATGGTCCGATCGGCCGGCGAAACGTCCGCGGGATGATGGTCCCCCGCCGGCAGCACCCTGGCGGAACCCACGACCGGGTAGGCGTGGCCGTCGAGCGAAGTGGTCCCCTGGAAAGTCTGGGGCCCGCTGGCTCCGGCTGGCGGGATAGCTTCGTAGGTCAGGGTGCGTGGCTGGGAATCGAGGAAGGGACCGAATCGAACGCTCCCCAGGGTCCCGCCACCGGTGAAGCCATCGGTCCCCACGGTCCCCACCGACCAACCCGAAGGAACGACGTCCTCCACCGTCCAGGCACCCGCAGCCCGAGGCGGCGTGGCGACCAGTTTCACGTCGAGTATTCCTCCCGGCAGGTAAGCCGGCGGCAACTCACGCCGCACGAACGCCAGGTCGGCCGGCTCGCGCACGAACAGCGTGACGGGCGTGGATCCCGACTCGCCCCCCGCATCGTCCACCGCGCGGGCTGTGACCTTGTGGAGACCGGTCGTCTCCGCTTTCCAGCGCACTTCGAGTTCGCCCAGCTTGGTGCTCCCCACCAGCACGTCGTCCAAAAGGAGGTCCAGCCGGGCGATGGTCCCGTCCACATCGGTGGCCTCCGCCCTCAGGACGACCGTCTCCCCGCTGAGAACCACCGAGCCGCTTCTGGGGGCAGTCACCGCCACGCGCGGCCGAGTGTTCTCCGGCAACCCATCATGGATCAACACCACCGCCTCACCCGTACCCCGAACCTGGTAGCACTCCGGCGGCGGCGGAAAGATGGCGATGCACGGCGGCACCACCACCCTGAGGACCACCTTCTCATCGCCCTCGGCCAGGGAATCAGCCAGCGGTCGCACCGAGACGTCCACGAATTCCCGTCCGGCGGCCAGAGTTACCTCCGAACCCAGACGCGCAAAATCCACGCCGTCCACCGCCTCGCCTTCCAGTTGGAAGAACACCGTGACTGCCACCCTCTCCGGACCCGCGACGCGCTTGATCCGGAAGGACCCAGGCTGGGCGGGCTTGCCCCCCGCGGGCTCGCTCGCCTCGGCATCGACGGCGACCACTTCGAGCACGACCTGGCCGGACGGCGTGATGCCGACGCTGATCGGGACAACCTCGGACTCGACGACTTTCCCTCCCGCGTCGATCCCGCGGGCGGTAAGTTGGTGCCTGCCGGGCCCCGCGCCTTGCCAAACGAATGAATGCTCGATCGGTGTGCCGGGCTTGGGCGCCACCAGGAACGCGATCTCCGACACCCCCAGGAGCCGCTCACCGTCCAGGAACTCCACCCGCGGGATGTAGCCCGCCGGGTCGATGGCCGTGACTCCGATCTCGATCGGCGCCTCGTCCGCGAACTCCGCCCCCGCCTTCGGGGTGTGGATCACGATTCGGGCCCCCGGCTTCTCGACCGTCGCGGTCACTCGAACCGTCTCTGAAACGAGGGTCACTCCGCTGGAGCCCGTGGCCTCGGCCACCAGGGCGTGGACCCCGCGCCCCAGCCGCCAACGGAGGGAATGCTCGATCGGCGTGCCGGGATCCGGTTCCCGGACGAACGTGATCTCCGATACCCCGATCACCTGGCGTCCGTCGGAGAAGACCACCCGGTGGACGTAGCCTTTCGCATCCACGGCGACCGCCTTGATCTCCACCATGGGCCCCGCCGGCACCCTCTCACCGTTGGCAGGGTCGGTGATCTTCAGGTAGCTCTCGGCCGCCGCCTCGTCGGTATCCAGGATTTGCACCTCCGCCCAGGCCCGTTCGGGGTCGATGGCGTAACCGACCAGCGGGAGTGCCTTGGCTGCGGCCAGGGGGGATGGCCGCAGCTCGAACACCACGGTCTCGGTCTTCTCGTCCAGTTCGTCGTCCAGCGCCATGACCTCCACGGTGACCTCGGACTTGCCCGCCGGGATGATCACGGTCGGATCGACCTTGTCGTAGTCCACCCCCGGCACCGCCGTGCCCGCAACCTGCAGTGCCACCACCAGCGGCAGGGCGGTTGCTCCGGTGCGGCGAACCGCAACCTGGCCCGGAACCACCCGGATATGGGGCGCGGGTTCAGCCGTGCTCGGCCGTGTGGCCACGAGGCTCACCATAGCCGGCTTGGGGGGCTGGATGACGATCGCCGCCCTCGGCGGGAGGGATGGCTGCTCGGCGGCACACACCGGGGCCCCCATGAGCGTGGTCAGTACGAGGCAGGCCAACAGGCGGATACAACGAATGCTGCGGGTCTTCATGACTGTGACGTGCGGTTGTTCTCGGCCCACCCCAACCCAGATGGCGAAAGACACACCACCCCTGAGCTAGGGGTGGGTGGCCGGAGTGTCGCATGCACCCCGGGATCCGTCAAACCGCCGACCGCGCTCGTCACCTCGGATCCTGCCTGCTTCGTGCCGGGGGGTCCGTTGCCTCGGAAACCCCTTGACGTCGACCGATGCCGCCGAGCAGGACGCCCCGCGCTCAGTCGCCAATCTGGGCCCGGTATTCCGCGGACGACAGGAGCCCCTCGTAATCCCCAGGCGCCGAAACCTTCAGCTTGAAGAACCAGCCGTCGCCAAACGGGGCGGTGTTCACCAAGGCCGGGTTGCCCGGCAGATCGTGGTTCACTTCGATCACCTCGCCGCCCAGTGGGGCGTAGATGTCGCTGGCCGTCTTCACCGATTCCACGACCGCGCAGGACTCCCCCGACTTCACCTTGCGCCCCACCGCGGGCAACTCGACGAACACCACGTCGGTCAACTCATGCTGGGCGTGATCGCTGATTCCCACGGTGGCCACGCCATCCGCGAGGAGCACCCACTCGTGGGACCTGGCGTAGCGAAGATTGTCCGGAACATTCGACATGCGGTGATTTCACGGCCGACAACCCCGGGCGGTCAAACCGCTTTTGCGCCGCGGCATCTGCTCTTGCTCGCTCAACCGGGTCCGGGTCCCGCCGGCCGCCGGTACAGGGGCTTCTTGACGATCTCCGCCGGGTATCGCCGCCCCCGGATCTCGATGAGCAGTGCTTGGCCAGGTTGGGCGAGGCCGGTCGGCACGTACGCCAGGCCGATTCCCACCCCCAGCGAGGGACTGAGGGTTCCACTGGTGGTCTCGCCCAGGGGTGTGCCATCGCCGCCGCTGGCCCAGATGGGGTAATGAGGACGAACCGGCGGCACCCCCTTCTCGGTGATTCGGAACGCGATCAGGCGGCGGCGGACCCCCGACTGCTTCTGTCCCAACATGACCTCACGGCCGTTGAAAGCGGGCTTGTCCAGGGCCACGAACACGTCCAGACCTGCCTCGATCGGCGTCAGTTGCTCGGTGAGCTCATGCCCGTAAAGAGGGAAGCACATCTCCGTCCGGAGCGTGTCCCGAGCCCCGAGACCACAAGGTTTCAAGCCATGCGGCCGGCCAACCTCCAGAAACCTTCGCCAGAGGTCACCCACCACGGCGTTGGGCGCCACCACCTCGAATCCGTCCTCGCCGGTGTAACCCGTCCGGGCGAACCACACCGGCGTTCCTGCGAACGAAAACAGGGAGAGCCGATTCCGTTTCAGTTCGGAGGGCCGGCCCGCCAGGGAACCGGGATCGACGAATTCGCCAGGGAAGACCGCATCCACGAATTCCCCCACCCGGGGCCCTTGGACGGCGATCGCCGAAAGCCGGTCACAGGCGTCGGTCAACTGGACCTCGTCCCGGCGGGGGAACTCCAGCAGGCGCGCCGTCAGCCATGCGACGTCCACCTCCGCTCGCGAGGCGTTGATGATCAGCAGGAAATCCGTCGACGCGATCCGGTAGGCGAAGAGATCGTCAATCACCCCCCCCTCGCGCTGGCAAAGCAGGGTGTACTGGCCCTGGCCCGGTACCAGCCTCCGCAGGTCGTTGGTCAGGACGAGGTTCAGGAACTCCTCCGCCGCGGGGCCGCTGCAGAACACTTCGCCCATGTGGGAGATGTCGAACACCCCCGCGGCGGACCGGACCGCCAGGTGTTCGTCCAGGAT
The DNA here is from genome assembly GCA_038328885.1 of Verrucomicrobiota bacterium. Classification (GTDB taxonomy): domain Bacteria; phylum Verrucomicrobiota; class Verrucomicrobiia; order Limisphaerales; family CAIMTB01; genus CAIMTB01. The sequence goes on from JBBQML010000244.1 coordinate 4,223, forward strand.
GCCGGTGTACTGGATCGGCATCTCCCAGCCGCCGAACTCCACCATCCGTGCTCCCAGCCGGACATGCTCCTCAAACAGCACCGTGCGCTTCAACATGGCGGCGAGCGTATCCCCCCGCCACCGCCACCGCCAAGACGGCATCCGTCTTCCCGCAGGCTTGCGCTCCGTCGCAACCGCCTCCCGATGCTCCCCCATCCACCACCCTCGCCAACCTCGGCCCCGCGCCGCCCCAGCCGCGTTTTCGTTTCACAATATATGATCACTATCAGCCTGCCTTTTAGCAGGACGCCTCCGTGACATTCATTCCCTTTTACCACTTCATGACATCTCCGGAGTAGTCATCGGCCGATTCCTGCTGCTTAATGGTCCCGTGCAGTCGCGCTCCGAATTCCGTTCGGTTCGAAAACCAGCGCCGATGAAATGCGGCCGCTCGGACTCCCTGCAAGCAGGTTCGCCCTGGACCTCGGACGCGCGCAAAGCCGCGCCTGAACCAGGGAAGCAGCCCCGCCCATCCGCCCTATGAACATCGTTCTCGGCATCGCCCTCTCGCTGGCCTCTCTCGCGGCGGCGGCCTCCTCTGTAGTCATCCTCTCGGCCGCGATGCTGAACCGGTTGCGCGCCTGGCCGGCCGACTACTCCAAACCCGCGGCCGCCGTGTCCTGCCTGCCCACCGAGCCGTGATGATTTGTGAACAGAAACCGACCCTGCCTGGCAGGCCGTAGAAACCGCCCCTGTCCGACGTGGGAGCCGACGTGAGGACACCCGTTTTCCTCGCCGCCTTGCTTGGCATCCCCGGGCTTCTGGCGGGTGAGATGACCACCGCTTCCAACCCGGGCACGCCCTGGCCGGCCACCGATGCCCTCGGCCGTGTGGTGCCGACCGCGGCCGAGGTCGGCCCGCCCCGAACGAACCGCTTCGTGGGCATTTTCTACTTCACCTGGCAGAGCACCGAGGTTCGTTCAGGCAAGCCGGACGGCGATCCGTTCAACGTCGCCCAGATCCTGGCTCAGGACCCCGACGCTCTCAAGAATCCCGCCAGCCCGCCCTGGGGGCCCATGGGCGTCTATCATTACTGGGCTGAACCCCTGGCCGGTTACTACGCCAACGAAGACCCCTGGGTCGTGCGTCGGCACGCGCAATGGCTCGCCGACGCCGGCGTGGACACGCTGATCTTCGACGCCACCAACGCGCAGACCTACCGCGACGTTTACCTGGCGCTGTGCGCGACCTTCGAGCAGGTCCGGCGCGACGGCGGGCGCACGCCGCAGATCGCTTTCATGGTGAACACCGCGGCGGGCCAGACCGCGGACAGGCTTTACCGCGAATTGTACCAGCCGGGGAAACACCGCGACCTGTGGTTCCACTGGCAAGGCCGGCCGTTGCTGCTCTGCGATCCTGCCGAGGCGAAACCCGAGTGGAAGGACTTCTTCACCCTGCGGCGTGCCCACTGGCCCTTCACGCTCACCAACACGCCCTACGCTTGGCATTGGGAGGCCACGTTCCCCCAACCTTACGGCTACACCGACGACCCGAAACAGCCCGAGCAGGTCAATGTGTCCGTCGCGCAGAACCTCCGCCAGGCCGATGGCCACGTCACCAACATGAGCGATGGCAACGCCCGCGGGCGCAGCTTCCATGATGGCCGCCTCGACACCACGCCCGGCTCGGTGAACTGGGGTCACAACTTCCAGGAACAGTGGACGCGCGTGTTCGAACTCAACCCGCCTTTCGCCATGGTGACCGGTTGGAACGAGTGGATTGCCGGACGGTGGGGCAAACCCGACGGCCCGCCCGTGTTCGTCGATCAGCTCGACCAGCAGTTCAGCCGCGATATCGAACCCACGCGAGGTGGGCACGGGGACAACTATTACCTTCAACTCGTGGCGAACGTCCGCCGTTACAAGGGCGCCCCAGCCCTCCAGGAGGCGTCCTCCCCGAAAACGATCCGGATGGCAGGTGGCTTCGATTCCTGGGGCGACATCCAGCCGGTCTTCACCGACGCGGTCAACGACATCGCCCCCCGCGATCACCCCGGTGTTCTCAAGCTGCACTACACCAATCGGACCGGGCGCAACGACCTCGTGGCCTGCCAGGTCGCGCGCGACTGGCGGAACCTCTACTTCCACGTCCAGACCCGCGGCCCAATCTCGGCGCCCGCCGGCACGAACTGGATGTGGCTCCTGATCGATGCGGATCAGGACCGCGCCACCGGCTGGGAGGGCTACGAGTTCATCGTGAATCGCACGCTGGGCGGAGCCGGAGAGACGTGGCTGGAGAAGCATGCCGGAGGCTGGAACTGGACCCCGGTGGCGCGTCTGAGGTTCCGCGTGGAAGGAACCCATCTGCACCTCGCCATCCCGCGGCCAGCGCTGGGACTGCCCCCTCGCAGCACGAGGGCCAGGCTCGACTTCAAGTGGGCCGACAGCATCCCGACGAACGGCGACATCCTCGACTTCTACGTGAACGGCGACGCCGCGCCCGAGGGGCGTTTCAATTACCGCTACATCGCCGACTGAGCTCCTGGCCGGAGGCACCCCGACCACGCAGCTGAGCAGGGGTCAAGGAGCAAGCAGGGGTCAGTCCCGGTAATTGGCAGTTCCTAAAGTCCGCAGCCGCAGGCAGAAGCAGGGGTCGGTCCCGGTAATTGGCAGTTCCTCAAGTCCGCAGCCGCAGGCAGTGC
>JBBQML010000245.1:0-6888 GCA_038328885.1 Verrucomicrobiota bacterium
CCGACCTGGTGATTCCGCCGGTGGAACTTCATACCGACACCTACCGGTCGGGCGGCAAGGGGGGGCAGAACGTGAACAAGGTCGAAACGGCGGTGCGCATCACCCACGTGCCGACCGGGCTGGTCGCGGCTTCCCAGAACGAGCGGTCGCAGCACCAGAACCGGGCGATTGCGATGCGCATGCTGGTGGCCAAGCTCTTCGCCCTTCGCGAGGACCAGAAGCGCACGGAGATGGAACGTTTCTACGGCGAGAAGGGCAGCATCGGGTGGGGGCACCAGATCCGGAGTTACGTCTTGCAGCCGTACCGCATGGTGAAGGACCTGCGCACGGGCTGGCAGACCAGCAACACCGAAGCCGTCCTGGATGGCGACCTGGACGGCTTCGTCCAGGCCTGGCTCCGGGCGGGTTGTCCCCTCAAGCGCATGCAGGGAGTGAAGGATGAAGAAGACTAGGGTCGTCCGCAGTTTCCCCCCATGAGCATCCTCGACACCATTGTCGCCCAGAAGGAACGGGAGGTCGCCCTGCTGCCGGCGGTGCCCGTGGTCCGGCTCTCGCTGACCGCCGCAGCGCAGATGCGTGGTGGGGTACGGGACTTCCTCGGTGCCCTCCGCCGCCCGCATCGCGGTCGAACCGCCCTCATCGCGGAGGTGAAGAAGGCCTCCCCCTCCGCCGGGGTGATCCGCGCCGATTTCGACCCCGTCCGGATCGCGCGCGAGTATGAAGCCGCCGGGGCCGACTGCCTGTCGGTGCTGACCGATCGAGCCTTCTTCCAGGGCTCCCTGGAGTCGTTGAAGGCCATTCGGGAAGCGGTCGCGGTACCCCTGCTGCGCAAGGACTTCATCATCGATGAACGCCAGATCATGGAGGCCGTGGAGTGGGGGGCCGACGCCATCCTGCTCATCGTGGCGATCCTCGACGACGATCGGTTGCGGCGCTTCCACGAGTTGGCCACGTCCGCCGGGTTGGCGGTGCTGGTGGAAGTTCATGACGCGGCGGAACTCGAGCGGGCCCTGGCCATCGGGGCCCGGCTCCTCGGGGTGAACAATCGCGATCTCCGTCACTTCGAGGTGGATCTTGGCACCACCGAGCGTTTGGCGGCGATCGTGTGGGCGTGTCGCTCGCCCGCCGACACGTTGCTCGTGGCGGAGAGCGGAATTCACACCCGTGCGGACGTCGAGCGGTTGGCCGCGTGCGGGGCCGGGGCGATCCTGGTCGGCGAGTCCCTGATGCGGCATCCCGACATCCCCGCGAAGGTGCGGGAACTGATGGGTTGAGCCTGCCGGCCTTCGGTCCCGCCGCGAAGGAAGCCATCTTCCGCCAGCTCGACGAGCTCTCGTTCGACGGCAGCAAGACGCAGATCATGAATGCCATCCAACAGCGGACCGCGGGGCAGTAACTGCTCCCCGCGGGATCCTCGACGGCGTCGGCCTGACCCCTTGGAATGGAAAATCCGAGGGTTTTTTCATTAGTTGGGTGCGATCAAGCAAGGCTTGCGAATAAGTATGCCTTGCTCATACTCGGCAGTGAGCTGACTGCTTCCTGGTGCTGTTGTCCATTGTTAACTCGTTGTTCTATAAATAGATGGAACTTGATTAATGATATCTATCTTCTCAGATTGTGACAATGGAGGGTTGGGAATGGACAATTTGTGCATAGCCCGACTTAACGCGCTGATGGAAGCTGTCCGCGGCTGGAATGCGAGGAGGGCCGACCGGGGCGATGCCGTACCCGGGGGATCTTCCCGAAGCCAGCCCCGCCCAGGGTTCGGTGATCCGTCGAACGGATGCCGGGCCGGGTGGTGGTCCACCGAAGCCGACCCATATCTGTAGAAACCGCCGTGAGCGCCCAAGCCGTCCTCTTCAACAACACCGTCCTCCGCGACGGCCACCAGTCCATGGCCGCGACGCGCATGACCACGCCGCAGATGCTGCCCGCCGCGCCGATCCTCGATGGGATGGGCTTCCACGGGCTGGAGACCTGGGGAGGGGCGACCATCGATTCCTGTCTCCGGTTTTTGAACGAGAACCCGTTCGAGCGGTTGCGCACCCTGAAGAAGATCGCTCCGGTCACGCCCCAGCTGATGCTCCTCCGCGGGCAGAACATCGTCCAGTACGCCAGCTTCCCGGACGACGTGGTCGAGGCCTTCGTGAAGTGCACCGCGGATGCGGGGATGGACATCTTCCGGATCTTCGACGCGCTGAACGACCTGCGGAACATGGAGACCGCGATCCGCGCGGTGAGGAAGAGCGGCAAGCACGCGCGGGGCGAGTTGTGTTACACGATCAGCCCGGTACACACGGTGGAGAACTTCGTGAAGATGGGGGTGGAGTTGGAGCGGATGGGGTGCGATTCGCTCGGGATCAAGGACATGTCGGGCATCCTCCAGCCGCAGATCGCGCTCCGGATGGTGCGGGAGTTGAAGGAGCGGATCCACATCCCGATCACGCTCCACACCCACGACACCGCCGGCCTGGGCGCGGCGAGCTATCTGGCGGCGATCGACGCCGGCGTGGACTGCGTGGAGGTGTCGATCGTGCCTTTTGCGAACGGCACATCGCAGCCCGACACCCAGCGCATGCTCGCGCTGCTCGAGGGGCATCCGCGGCAGCCTTCGTTCGACCCGGCGAAGCTCACCCAGTTGCGCGAGTATTTCGAGGGGGTCTATGCCGAGCTGAGCAAGTTCACCAGCCCGGCGAACGAGCGGGTGGACTCCGACATCCTCATCTACCAGGTCCCCGGCGGGATGCTCTCGAACTTCCGCACCCAACTGAAGGAGCAGGGCATGGCGGACAAGTTTGACGAGGTGGTGAAGGAGATCCCGGTGGTCCGTGAGGCGCTCGGTTGGGTTCCGCTGGTGACCCCCACCTCCCAGATCGTCGGAACTCAGGCGATGATGAACGTGAAGTTCGGACGCTGGAAAATGATCTGCCAGCCCGCCCAGGACATCGCCCTCGCCAAGTACGGCGCCACCCCGGGCCCGATCGATCCCGGCGTCCTTGCCCAGGTGGAGCGGCAGACCGGGCGCAAACCCGTCACCGGCCGACCGGCCGATCACCTCGAGCCCGGCATGGACAAGTACCGCAAGCAGTGCGCGGAGAAGGGCCTGCCGACCGATGATGAGACGGTGGTGCTGTTCGCCATGTTCCCGCAGCAGGTCGAGGCGCTCCTGAAGCCCAAACCGGTCGACAGCGGCACGGCTGGCCCCGCCGTCGCCGTGGGTGCCGCTGCCACCTCCGCGGCGCCCTCCGCACCGGTCCCGGCTGCACCCACGCCCTCGGCGCGCACCGGCAACGGCCGCAGCCAGGGTCCCGGCAAACACCTGGCCATCACCGTCAACGGCAAGCGCCACGAGGTCACCGTCGAAACCCTCGAAGGCTGACCGTCGTCGTCACCGTCACCGTCACCCCCCCCCCGGTCCGTCATGTCCGCCACCCCCCACACCCCTGCGCCCGCCGGCGGTCCGCTGCTCGCGGAGTTCCCGTCGGTGGGCTACGACGCCTGGAAGGCGCTGGTTGAAGCCGATCTGAAAGGTGCGCCTTTCGAGAAGCGGATGATGTCCCCGACGTACGAGGGCATCACGCTGCGGCCGATCTATCGGCGGGAGGACGTGGCGTCGCTCGCGCACGCCGATTCCTTTCCTGGTTTTGCCCCGTTTGTCCGTGGCCCCCGCGCGAGCGGGTGGGGGGGGCAGGGATGGGCGGTTTCGCAGGAGATCGCGGCGCCCAGCCCCGCCGAGTTCAACGACGCGGCGCGAACTTATCTCCAGCGCGGTCTGACGGCGCTCAACATCGTGGTCGATCGGGCGACCCGCAATGGGGCGGATCCCGACTGGGCCGGGGCGGCCGAGGTGGGTGCCGGAGGCCTTTCGATCGCCACGCTGGCGGACCTTGACCGGGCGTTGGACGGCATCGATCTCGAGGCGGTGCCTTTGTTGGTGCGGTCGGGGGCCTCCGGCCTGCCGTTTGCCGCCCTGCTGGCCGCGCTGGCGAAGAAGCGGCGCAAGGACCTGAAGGCGCTGCGGGGGTGCATCGAGGTGGACCCGCTGGGTGTGCTGGCGCACGAGGGCCGGCTCCCGCAGTCGCTCGCCGGGGCCTATCGCGAGATGGCGGCGTTGACCGCCTGGGCGGCGGTGCAGGCGCCCGGATTGCAGACCATTTGTGTGCACGGCCGGGCCTGGCACGAGGCCGGCGGCAACGCGGTGCAGGAACTCGCGTTCAGCCTGGCGACCGCTGCCGACTATCTGAGGGCGATGCATGGGCACGGCCTGGACGTCGACGTCGTCGCTCCGCGGGTCCGGCTGGCGTTCACCACCGGGGTCCAATTCTTTGTCGAGATCGCCAAGCTGCGCGCGGCCCGGATGCTCTGGGCCCGGCTGGTCAGCGCTTTGGGTGGCTCGGCCGAGGCGCAACGTGCCTCCCTGCATGTCCGCACCAGCCTCTTCAACAAGACCGTGTTCGACCCGCACGTGAATCTCCTGCGCACCACGGTCGAGGCCTTCGCCGGGGTGCTCGGTGGGTGCGACAGCCTGCAGGTCGGCGCGTTTGACGAAGTGGTCCGCACCCCCGACGAGCTGTCCGAGCGGGTGGCGCGGAACCAGCAGTTGGTGTTGCGCGAGGAATGCCAGTTGACGGGTGTCATCGATCCGGCGGGTGGTTCGTGGTTTGTGGAACAGTTGACCGGCGAACTCGCCGGGCGCGCCTGGGTGCTGTTCCAGGACATCGAAAAACAGGGCGGCATGGCCTCGGCGATGCGCGCCGGTGTGCCGCAGCTCGCGGTGGCCAAAGTGGCCGAGGAACGCCTGAAGAACGTCGCGTGTCGGCGGGACAGCATCATCGGCACGAACTCCTACGCCAACGCCGCGGAGCAGCCGCTCGCCGCGAGGACCCACGACCTCGCGACGTTTCACGCCCGCCGGGTCCAGCAGGTCGCCGCGGCGCGCACCTCGGCGGACGACGCCCGGCACGGGGCGGTGCTGGAGTTGCTGGGGGCGGTCCTCGGCAAGAGCGGGCCGGCGCTGCTCGACGCCGGCATTGCCGCCGTCGCCGCGGGGGCGACGTTGGGCGAGCTCACCCGGGCGGTTCGCATCCTCGACCGACCGGACGCGCCGCTCACTGCCGTCTGCGTGACGCGGGCGGCGGCGCAGTTCGAGCGTCTGCGCCGGGCGGTGAACGCGCACGTGCACGGGGACCGAAACGGCCGCCGGATCAGGGTCTTTCTGGCGAACCTCGGCCCGCTGAAACAGCACAAGGCGCGCGCGGATTTTTCGCGGGGCTTCCTCGAGGTCGCCGGTTTCGAAGTGATCTCCCCGGCCGGGTTCAAGACCCCCGCCGAGGCCGCGGCCGCGGCCCTGGAATCGGCCGCGGATGCGGTGTGCATCTGCTCCACCGATGACACCTACCCCGCGCTGGTTCCGCCGCTGGTGGCGGCGCTTCGGGTGGGGCAACCGGGGATCGTCACCCTCCTCGCGGGTTATCCGGCGGATCAGGTCGAGGCGCTCAGGGCGGCGGGGGTGAATGAGTTCATCCATCTCCGCGCGAATGCGCTCGAAGTCCTCATCGCCATCGCCACCCAGCTCGGCGTCACCGCATGAAACCGTTCCCCGACCTCACCCAAGTCCCCTTTGATGCGACCCCGGCTGCCGTGACCCGGGAGCAATGGCAGGCCCAGTTCGAGAAGGAGACCGGCCGGCCCCTCGCGGAGGCCATCCAGAAGACGCTCGAACACGTGGACCTCCATCCGCTCTACACCCAGGCGGACCTGGAGACGTGCGAGCATCTCGACACCCTCCCCGGACTGCCCCCGTTCCTGCGCGGGCCATATGGTTCGATGTTCGTGACCCGGCCCTGGACTGTGCGCCAGTACGCGGGTTTCTCGACGGCGGAGGAGTCGAACGCCTTCTATCGCCGGAACATCGCGGCCGGCCAGCAGGGCCTCTCGGTGGCGTTCGACCTCCCCACCCACCGGGGGTATGACTCGGACCATCCACGCGCCTTTGCGGACGTCGGCAAGGCCGGGGTGGCGGTGGACTCGGTCCTGGACATGAAGGTGCTGTTCGACCGCATCCCGCTGGACCGCATCTCGGTGTCGATGACGATGAACGGGGCGGTGCTGCCGGTGCTGGCGTTCTACATTGTCGCGGCGGAGGAGCAGGGTGTGAAGATCGAGAACCTCTCGGGGACGATCCAGAACGACATCCTCAAGGAGTACATGGTGCGGAACACCTACATCTACCCGCCCACGCCCTCGATGCGGATCATCGCGGACATCTTCGCCTTCGCGTCGAAGCAGATGCCGAAGTTCAACTCGATCTCGATTTCCGGGTATCACATGCAGGAGGCGGGCGCCCCGGCGGATCTGGAGATGGCGTACACCCTCGCCGACGGCCTGGAGTACGTGCGCACCGGGTTGAAGGCGGGGATCGACATCGACGCCTTCGCCCCGCGCCTCTCGTTCTTCTGGGCGCAGGGGAAGAACTTCTTCATGGAGATCGCCAAGATGCGGGCGGCGCGGGCGCTCTGGGCGAAGCTCATCCGGCAGTTCAACCCGAAGAATCCCAAGTCGATGGCGCTGCGCACGCATTCGCAGACTTCGGGGTGGTCGCTGACGGAGCAGGACCCGTTCAACAACGTCACCCGCACCTGCCTGGAGGCGATGGCCGCGGCGCTCGGGCACACCCAGTCGCTGCATACCAACTCGCTCGACGAGGCGATCGCGCTGCCCACGGATTTCTCGGCGCGCATCGCCCGCAACACGCAACTCTTCCTGCAGGAGGAGACCGGCATCACCAAGGTCATCGACCCCTGGGGCGGCTCGTACTTCGTGGAGGCGCTCACCGACGCCCTGATGCGGCGGGCCTGGGCGCACATCCAGGAGGTCGAGGGCCTGGGC
>JBBQML010000246.1:0-6884 GCA_038328885.1 Verrucomicrobiota bacterium
GGAGGTGTTGGTCCGCCAGAATCTCAACCAACTCTACGAACAGATGGGCGGAGGCGCCAAGGCCTCGGAGGACCAGGTGCGCAGCATCTTGCAGGACGTCAGCGAGCGGCTCCAACCGGCGCTCAAGGGCCACCTGACCACCCAACCCGTGTACAGCACCCTCGACCTGCCCAACCTCGCGGAGGAGGGGGCGGACGACCGCTGGACCTCGCCGCTCTCGCTCCTCCTGAACGCCGCATTGCTCCTCCGAAATGCCCTTGCAGACACCGGGTTCGACCGGGGTTTCACCTTCAGCACCTTCGATCGTCAGGCCTTCCTCCAATCGATGGATGTCTTCGGCGATGTGATGGTGTCCAGCGACGATCGCGAGCGGGCGACCCAGGAGATCCGGCAACTGGAGTCCATCGCCGCGAGCGAGGTCAGCCGTCAGGAGAAGTGCCGCCTGATTTGGGGCATCATCAAGGGGCAGTCCGACTTCACCGCGCCGACGGCCTAGCAGCCTGTTCAAAAAGCCCCCTTGTCCCGTAGTCGCCGTGGTCACACGGCGCACTCATTGCTTTTCGGGGCTCCTCTGCGTTGCTCCGGCTGGCTGCCAGACTCTTTCAACGGGCTGCTAGCGGGGCCCCACGATGGATCGAGCACGCCGATTCCTGGAGGTTTCCGTTCGATCGGAACCACTCCTGCCGTCCCCGTCAACGGGCCGGTCACCGCGCCGTTCGAGGCCTCAGGCCAGCACGTCGAGTCCGGTCCCAGCCTGGCCCTGGACCGGAGCCGCCGCGGCCGACTCGATCAGTTGCACCAGCGCTGAGCCCTGCTGCGATTCGAGGTCCTGAGCCTTCTTCAGCATCCTCACGCCCATCTCGACCCGGACGGAGTCAGCGGTCAGTGCGCTATCAAGAAGCGTTCCCACGGTCGGAGCTGCGACAGTCATACGGCTCGCTCCATCGGCAGGATCCGGCCGAACTTGAGCACCTTTTTTGAGGGATGGCCCGACAGGGGGGGGGTAGGACGCATTTCTAATCCAGTCGAAGCGATTCTGGAGGACCCGCCGGATTGGCACCGCGTTGCCGCGCCTCTCTCCCGTGCGCCCTTAGAGGTGACGCCGGCACGTCGACCTGCCACGCTCCACCCCGCAACTCGCGTCCCCCCGGCGTCCCGGAGACCCGGTCCGGACGCGCATCCACCGCGACATGTCCTTCACCCGCCTACGCTGTTTCGCTTGCGCCGGACTGCTCGCCGCAACCCTCGCCGCCACCCCCAGCCCGGCCGCGCCGCTCCGGGTGCCCGCCTTCACGGCCTACACCCTGCCCGAACCCGACCGCGGAGCCCGGATTTCGGAACGGAGCGGGGTCAGCCGCTGGGCCGACCCAGGAACCTCGATCAACTGGTACGGCCAGTTCGCCGAACCCGGTGCGCTCACCGTCCAAGTCCAACTCCGCCTGCCCCGGGAGGCCCGGTCGAGGCTGCAACTGACCCTGGCAGGACACTCCCGCGAGGTGGTCGTGACCGGCACCGGCGAGGACGCGCCGGTGCCGGTCACGGCGGATTTTGGCGAGTTTGCGATCCCGGCGGCAGGGTATCAGCGCCTCGCCCTGAACTCCCTGAACCCCAGCGGACAGCCCTCCGGGGATCTCGAGGCGCTGCTGCTGGACGGGCCGGCCGTCACCCAGGCGCAGTTCAACCTGAAAGAGCGCCGCAACGCGGCCTCCGTCCACCTGGCCTATCCCGTGCCCGCGGGAACCAACCTCGCCGCATTCTACTGCGAGGTCACCGCCGTCGAGGACCCGTCCACCACGTTCTACATGGCCTGCGGCTGGCACCGCGGTTATTTCGGCATGCAGGTCAACAGCCCGACGGAGCGCCGCATCATCTTCAGCGTCTGGGACAGCGGGAACGAGGGCGTCGACCGCCAGAACGTCGCGGACGAGAACCGCGTGAAACTGATGGGCAAGGGAGAGGGCGTGTTCACCGGCGATTTCGGCAACGAAGGCACCGGCGGCCACAGCCACTTGAAGTACCGCTGGAAGACCGGTGAGACCCAGCGGTTCCTGGTCACCGCCCAACCCACCCAGCAGACCTTCACCATCTACGCCGGCTACTACTTCCACCCGGACGATCAGCGCTGGATGCTCATCTCCTCCTGGAAGGCACCGAAGGAGGGCGGTTGGCTGAAGCGCCCACACAGCTTCAGCGAGAACTTCGGGGGCAGCAGCGGCCACCTCGTCCGCAAGGCCCTCTACGGGAATCAGTGGATCCAACGCGACACCGGGGAGTGGCTCGAGCTCACCACGGCCACCTTCAGCCACGACCCCACCGGACGCAGCGACCGCCTCGATCGGTTCATGGGCGTGGAGCAGGGACGCTTCTTCCTCAGCCACGGCGGCTTCGTCCCGGGATTCACGAAGTTCGGGGATGCCTTCACCCGACCGGCCCAGGGACACGCTCCCGCCAACCTCGTCCTGCCGCCGCCGACCTGGTAGTCGACCGGGGGGCACCCAGGCCGCTGTGGTCCGCCATCGAGGCCACCAACAACCGCATCGCGCAGCTGCGGGTATTCGATGGGCTGGAACCCGACCCCGCCCGCCGTTTCTACCCAGGCGGGAACCCCGCCCATCTCTCCCGCGAGGCCGAGTTCCTCGAAAGCGCCAGCACCTCGCGCCTGGGCCGGGTCTGGGGCCTCTTCTTTGCCAGTCGCGAGGAGTTCGAACGGCTGCCCGGCAGGTACCTGCCGCTGGCCGTCGCGTTGCTCGGCACCCTCGTCAGCTTCGGCCTCTTCGCCCTGCGCGGCTCCGTGGTCCGCTGTGAGTTCCTCCTGCCTCCCGACCTCTGGCCTGCCGAGGTCGACGGTTCCCAACTCAACCGGGTTCTCCACAATCTCGCCCTCAACGCGCTGCAGGCCATGCCCGGGGGCGGCTCGTTTACCGCCCGGGCAGAGAACCTCAGCGTCACCGCAGGTTCCCCCGTCGCCCTTCCCCCGGGCCCCTATGTCCATTGCTCCCTCACGGAGACCGGCACGGGGATCCAACCGGAAAACCTTGCCCACATCTTCGACCCCTGCTTCACCACCAAGAGCCAGGGCACCGGGCTCGGCCTGGGCACCGCTTACTCGATCATCCGCCGGCATGAGGGCCGGCTGACCGTCGAATCGGAACCCGGCCTGGGCACGACGTTCCACATCTGGCTCCCCGCCGTTCCGGCCTCAAGGCCATCGTCTCCAGCGGCTACTCCAGCAACCCGATCATGGCCAACCACCGGGCGCATGGGTTCGATGCCATCCTGTGCAAACCCTACCAGCTCGAGGACCTGGCCCGGGTCCTCAGCGAAGTCCTCCCGCCGCGGGGTTGACTACCGCTTCGCGAGCGGCCTGGGCCGGCCCCAGGCGAAGTGTCGCGGGCAGCCGATTGGTCACCGCGTGGTGGATCAGGTCCTCGCTCTCGCCGGCCAGACGGGCGGGACGGTCGTAGTACCACAGGGAGGTCTCCGCCTCGTACCCGCCCTCGGACAGGATCCGACGTGAGGGGATGTAACAGGGAACGTCGTTCGCGTAGGCCGTGATCCAGAGGCGTCGCGCCTCGAACTCGCCCTTCAGTCGCCGGGCGTAATCCACCACCACCTCCCCCGCCAGGAATACCATCGCGAGGCGCCCGCCAAAATCCCAGGTCTGCACGAAGTAGGGCAGATGGGTGGGCAGCACCTCGCCTCGATCAAGGCGGGCGAGGTTCTTGCCGGCGTGGTAGCCCACGATGCCCCTCTCCCCGGCGCGGCGTTCCCAGGCCTCCCGTGTCGGCAGCGTTTCGAACGGCAGAGCCAGGCGACGGTAAGCCGTCACCGGCACCACCGCCAGTGGCTCGAGTTCCCCGCCCGCCAACCATTTCACCTCGGTCGCCAGGGCACGGCCATGCTGCCGGGCGAACGCCATGCCGGAATCCTCGCCGCCGCGCGGGCTCGGGTTGGCATCCGCTCCGCACCCGATCGTGATCATCGCCGTGGCCCCGGGGTGATCCGCCTCGATGAATTCCTGCGCAAACCCGGCCCAGTCGCCATGACTCTGATTCACCAGGTGCCCCAGTGTGGTGCAATGGCAGGCGTAGTTCGCCACCACCGCCCGGAGTTGACCGCCGGCACCGCGCGCAAACAGCACCGGCAACGCAGGGTCCACTGGCCCGCCCGGTGTGCGACGGTTGGCCGCGAAACCGACCGAGCCTTCATTCCAAGAGAGCCGCCCCGGCCGACGATCCAGCAAAGCCGCCAAGGCCACCGCCTCGAGGTGATCGGTGAGTTCGCGAGTGTAGCGGTCACTGGCGGCGGCTTCTTCCGGCGTCAGGTCCCGCACGAAGATGTTCTCGGCGAAACCGCGCACCATCGGACCGGAATGGGTGTGCGAGGAGGACACCACAAAATCTTCCCGTTGGATCCGGGCCTTGAGAGCCAGGCGTCCGGCCACTTCCTCCACGACCCCGGCCGGAACTCCGCAGTTGTCCACGGTCACCAGGACCCGTGGTCCCTGCCGGTCCTCGCCCAGAGCCAGCGCCTTCGCCCAGAGGGTCTGGAGCCGGCCGCTGCCCAGATTGGTGCGCGCCGCGAAACCGGTCAGCCGGATCGGGTACGACGGTGTGATATCCACGCGCGCCACCCCGATCAGGCCGGGCTCAGCCTCGGCGCCCGAGGAGCGCACCCCTAAGAGGAACAAACACCAAGCCATCAACCAACTGAGCGCGAGGCACGAATGCAGGGGGTGAGAGGGGTGCATAACCAAGCGCAATCCCTCCCCGACCCCCTCGGGATGTCAACCGCCTAGCGATCAACTAGCGGTGGCGGACCGCCAGACCGAGGCCGAACAGGCAAAGCCCCAGCAACACCATTGAGGAGCCTCCGTCAGGTACTGGCGTCCCGATTGCTTCCGATCCTGCTGCAAAGCCAAGAACCGGCCCACTACCGGTGACCACAAAGGACCAAGTGCCGGGAGTCGGATCAAACCCGAGGGCCGTGATCGTACCAAGACCCGAGGCGGCAAACTGCGTCGCGGAGCGAAAATCCACGTCCAGCGAGAGCAAATCGAAATTGAAACCCCCACCGGACCAGAGCCCCAGAACCGGGACCGACGCGGGCGCCGCACCCAATCCGAGCGGGAGCCCGGCGATTCCTGCGGCATTCACTACCAAACCCCCCACACCCGCCAGATCACCGGTCGTGCTCACCACGATCCCGGAGGGAGAGAACGAGAAAGCAGTGGCAAGATTGAGGTCCGCGTTGTTCGGGACCGTGCCGGAGACGTAACTGATGGTCCCCGTGATCTCGACCGCGTGTACCGAGGCACTCAGCGCCACGGCACCCAAGACACCGAACGCCGCAGCCGCCATCCTCCTGCCGGTTGCATAGTGGACCATATAGCCCAGACAATAGCAGTCTTCATGCCACCCCCCAGCCAAGCGCGGGGCCTGTCGCCTTAACCTCTTGGCTTTTAACGCAATAGGCCGACAGTGACTTCTCGCCGTCGAATGAGTTGGATCAAGCCGACTGTAAAGTTTCCCGACACTTTTCCCCAGCACCGGGTCGGGAGTTCAATGCAACCCGCTGATAAAGGGCGGGTTAATGCGCTTAGCCGAAGTGTAAGCCAATTCAACACCTGGGAGCCGTTTCCTTCTGGCCGCCTCGGAGCCCGCCTCGGAGCCACGGCCAATCGCCACCCCGCGGAACAATCGCTGCCTTTGCCCCTCACGGAACACGCACCAACCGCACGTAATCCACCCCCAGCATGTAGCCTTCCACGGCCTTGGGGTTCGCCCCCACGATCTCGAATACCAACGGGTGCTCACCCGCCTTCAGTTCCACCTCCCCAAGCCGCAGCACCCCGGTCGCCTCCACGCCGTCATGGTAGAAATCCAGAGCGCGGCCCAGGTTCTCTCCGTCGAGGGACACTTGCACGATCCCGTAATCGATCGCCCGGGTGAACTGGGCCTCAAACTGGAAACGCCCCGCCTCCGACACCGGCAGCCGGCATTCGAGCCGGTCCCCGGGTTTCGCCTGCGTCCACCAACCCTGGGCATCGCCGCTCCATTCGCCCCCGAAGCCGCTCATGTCCTGCACGGACAACACGCCTCCCGACCGCTGGACCACCTGCAAACGCTCTCCCTCGAGAGCTCCCGCAACCCACTTCGGGGCGAGGACCGTGTCATCCCAGTAACCCACCCGCTCCACCAGCGGCGCCGGCCCGTGCGGGTCCGTGCCACCAGCCATCTGGTACCAGTAGACCGTCGCCGCGTAGAGCGTGGGCCGGTCGTTCGGGAAATACTTCTCGATGACACCCTCCAAGGATCGCTGGAAGGGGATGCTGTCCGCGATGTGCCAGCGGTTCACCGAGATGTGTCCCCGGTTGTTCATCGCGATTGTCTGGTTGTGGCAGACGTGCTGGAAGAGCGTCGGATTGCACCACGCGTAGCCGAAGTAATCCTCCGATCCCGTCCCGAACGTCGACGGGAACGGTTCGCCATCGACGCGGAATTTCTCGTCGCCCTCGCCCCACCAGGCGCCTTGGGATTCCACACGTGGAGCATCACGCCCACGTACCTCCCCCGCCCGGTGGCCCGCAACAGGGTCCAGTCAATCGCCCGCCGTGAGGGTTCCGCCGGGGGAAGGACGTCGCGATGCCACTTGGCATGGAATCGCGACAGGTTGGCCGGGGTTTGGGAAGGCGGCCGGGTCACGACCTCCCAGCGCACCTGCCGGGGGTCCCGGCCCTCGTTGCGCAGCGTGACCACCGCGGACCTGGCAAACGGCATCGGCCAGTTGGCATACCACCAACCATCGTCCGTCAGACCGCACGGCAGCGAACGGTACGGGTTCGCCCCGGGGGCCGTGCCGAAGAAGTCGCCGACCGGGGACCA
>JBBQML010000247.1:0-6855 GCA_038328885.1 Verrucomicrobiota bacterium
CCGGCGTCTGTCGGCGGACTGGCAGTCCAAGTACGGACATCCCATCCAACTGGTGGAGACCTTCGTGGAGCAGGAACGATTCACCGGTACGACTTATCGCGCCGCCAACTGGCTTCGCGTCGGCCAGACCACCGGACGCACCCGCCAGGATCGAACCCGCACGATTCAGGCGCCGGTCAAAGATATTTACCTCTATCCGCTGCACCGGAAGTTCCGCCAGCGGCTCTGCGCATGAACCGACGCGAAGAGTTGCTCCACAAGGCACGGCAGGATCCGGAGGCCTTCGTCGAGGAAAGGCTCCGCTTGGAAGACGAAAGGCTTCGGCTGGAGCAGGAGTTGACGGCGCGCCAGGAAGCCCTGGCCCAACTCCAGCAGCTCACTTCGGAACAGGCCCGAGCCCTGGAGGAACTCCACTCCCTGGTGGCGGAGCTCAAGCGAATGCTCTTCGGCCCCAAGTCCGAGAAATTGACCGAGGAGCAAGCGGCCGAACTGGCCGAGGTGATGGGGGACCTCACCGACCAGACGCAACGGCCCAACACCGACAGCGACGAACTCCTGCAGGAAGCGCCGCCGGAGGAAGGGTCCGGCCAGGAGAAGGAACGCCCGTGCCGACGCCGGCGAAGAACGCGTCAGGTGCCGGTGGACCCCGAGGTCCAGACCACCATCCTGGAGCCCACCGATCCCCCGTGCGAGGAGTGCGGACAGATGGGAGACGAGATTGGCCGGGAAGTCAGCGAACAGCTGGATCTGATTCCGGCCAGACTCATCCTGCGCCGCACGGTGCGGATCAAACGCAAATGCCGGTGCGGGTGCGGCAAGATCGCCATCGCTCCCCTGCCGGAGCAGATCCTGCCGGCGAGCAAGTTGGGCGTGGGTCTGGCGGTCTTCATCCTGCTTTCCAAGTACGACGACCACATCGCGCTCTACACTCTTGAGAGGATTTTCAGGGAACGGCACGGCGCGGTGATCCCCCGCCAGCAGATGGTCCAGTGGATTGAGCACATCGCCGGACTCTTGCGCTTGCTCGTCGATCGGATGTGGCAACGGATGAAGCAGGACGACTACCTTCAGATCGACGAGACGCCGGTGCGGGTTCTGGATCCGGAGGTCAAAGGCAGGGCCGCCCGGGGTTATCTGTGGTTCTTCGCCCGGCCGGGAGGTGATGTGATCCTGCTTTTCGACATGGGCCGCTCGCACGAAGTGCCCAAGAACGCCTTGACCGGCTTTCAAGGGCTCTTCCAGAGCGATGACTTCAGCGCCTATGAGACGCTCGTGCGCAAGCTCCCCGGTGTCCGACGTGCCGGGTGCGCCGCCCATGCCAGGCGCAAGTTTTACGAGGCAGCCTTGCAGGGCGACCGCCAAGGCATCTGGTTCATTGGCCGGTTTCGGGAGCTGTACCGGATCGAAGATGAGGTTCGGGAGAAATCCCCGCTGGAACGTCAGGCGGTCCGGACCGCGAAAGCTCCGCTCCTCTGGGCAGAGATGAAGGACCGGGCGGCCCAACTTCAGCCGCTGGCGCTGCCTCAGAGCTCCATCGGCAAAGCCATCCGATACTTTCTCCATGAATATGACGCCCTTCAGATCTACCTGGAACGGCCCGACTACCAGATCGACAACAATCTGATCGAAAACGCCATTCGACCCAGCTGTGTGGGCAAAAAGCGCTGGCTCTTCATCGGTCATCCGGACGCCGGCTGGCGCAGCGCGGTCATCTACTCGATCATCCAAAGTTGCCGCCGCCGCGGGATCGATCCCCAGGACTATCTCTCCGACGTGCTCGCGAGGATGCCTGGCATGAAAAACACCGAGCTCGATCCGCTGCTGCCAGAGAACTGGAAAGCAGCCCGCGCCAACACCAGTTGAATCCCGACTCGAGTTCCGCTGCCTCACGATTGACCACTCTTTCAGGCATTTTCGCCTGCCCGCAAGACGTGCTCCACTTACCGCTTACAATTGAACCCCAGCCCTTCAGGCTTCCGTTTACTCTTGAACCCATGATTGGCGGGGCTATCGGCGCCAAATATTTGGCGATTATTTGGTAACGGAACCTGATGCAACCTGTTGGAACCTGTTGCAACACGTTTGGGGGTCGAATCGAGTTTCCGTGCCAGGGAAGCGGATAAGCCGCTGAAGGCCAGCGGCTTAAATCGTTGCGGTGCAACGGCGATCTGTTGCGGGCATGGGATACTTTTTCCGTGGCGTTAGGTTATGTAACCTGATGGTCTGCAGTTCATTTTGGCCCCGCGGATCACCCCAAGTTCAGGCCCGACAGGGCTTCACTGGAGGCCCACCTTCACGCCCCCGCCTCCCGCTAGCCGGACCCAGTTCCTACGTCCGCGATCGCATCTGCGGCATCTGCGTCGTGCACGGCACCGGGTCATACCCGGAATGAAGGCCAGTTGCACTCGATGATGCCGCCCCCCTCCTCCATCCGGCTGACGATGGAGGGACCGAGGCTGGCGGCGAGTTCTTCCGCGCCCAGATTGCAGGTGAGGATGGTGTCGCTCATGTCGTTATACCGCTGGTTCAGCAGCTCGAAGAGCACGTTGTTCTCCCAGTCGGTTTCGCCCCGGCGCCCGATCTCGTCCACGACCAGCAACGCCGGCCTGCGGTGCTCCGCGATGATCTGCGTCTCCGACCGGGTACTGTCGCTGCGATAGGCGGACCGGATGGCGATGAACATTTCCCGGGCGGTGCGGAAGAGAGCGGGCCTCCCGTCCCCGGCAACCCGGCACATGGCGTCGACGGCGATCTGGGTCTTCCCTGAACCACGGGTCCCGGTGAGGCAAACGATCACCCCCCTGCCCAGGAGGCTGAGGACGGCCTGGCGGGCCTTTGACCAAGGGCTCTCCGGGTCGAAGGGAGGAGGGTGGATCGCCCGGTCCTCGTGGCGCCGGGGCACGTTCGCCCTGGTCCACATTTCCACGAACAGTCGGGATCGTTCACCTCGTTCGGCACGATCCCGGCGCTGTTGAGCTTCGGCGTCGGGAACGACGAGCTTGCGGAGGCGTTCGACGATTTGCAGGGCGTTGGCTGGGGGCGGATTCATAGTGTGGGGTTAAGGCGTTTTCAGCCAATGGGGATGATCTTTGCTCGGACCATCTCCCGGATCTGCTTCGGCTCTGGGACTGCATGTCCATTCCTGGGTCCCGGGGCATTGCGCTGTCGGTCCTTCTCCTCGTTGGCTCGCCAGGTTGCCGCAAACGCCAGCAGGCTCGACTGCCACCGGCCCAACGGCTGACCCCGCTTATCGAGGCCTCCCCGGGCGTCGTGCTCCAGCCACCATTGCTCGGCGACTCGCCCGGGGATGCCCCTCAGGTCGGCGATGTTTCGGCACTCCTCCAACGTCGGCCATGGGGGGTGCCCGTGCGCGGCGGCACCCCCGATCGGGTGGTCCGTTTCCTGGCCGGGTTGGGCTGGGGTGGCCACCTCCGAACGTTCGCCGCACGTTACACGAACGTTCGGCGAACGTGCCCGCACCTCACGCTGACGTTCGCGGAACGTTCGCATCCGCTCCTTTGCCTGGGCGCGTTCCTGGACCAGCTTCCCGGCGTAGTCATGCCAGTCGTGCAGATGGCCGTCCTCGTCGATCCAGCCGGTCTCTTTCAAGGCGGCAAGCCAGAGGTCGGGATCTCCTTTCCATTCCGAAGCAGCGGCGACTTCCGGGGCGGCAAACCGGGCCAGGTCCCCGTCGGGGGCGTAGTCCAGGCTCCACCACCAGAGGTACTGCAGGTGCCCGATGACTTGGGGACCGCAAGCCCTGACGCGAGCGGCCAGCCGGAGCATCTTCGGATGCCGGCCGAGTGATTGGTGCGATTCGATCCAGGCCATGATGACTTTCAAGGGTCTTTTTCCCCCGACTTTCCCGCTTTCGGGCTTATCACTTCGATTCCCGCGATTGTCCGAATTTTCGGGGATCCTTCGGGACGCCGCTCCGGCGTCGACCTCTGGGGTCGGCCTCGCGCGCCCGCGCTGATGTGATCCTCTTCTTGGTTGGGTTGGGTTGGGTTGGGTAGCTCCGAACGTTCGGCGCACGTTACGGGAACGTTCGGCGAACGTGCGCGTAACTCACCCTGGCGTTCGCTGAGGCTTTGAACCGTCGGCTTCTTCCTGCTTTCCGGACGTTGGGTGAACCACCTTCACGGGCATGGTCCTGCAAAGTCGCGCGGAGGCTCTGGCGTCATCGACCCAGCCGGTCTGCTTTAGGGCGGCAAGCCAGAGGTCGGGGTCCCCTTTCCGTTCCGAAGCAGCCGCTGGGACTTCCTGGGCAGCAGACCGGGACAGGGCCCCGCTGGGGAGCATAGTCCAGGGCCCGCTACCAGAGGTAGTGCAGGTGCTCTGGTTACTCGGGGACCGCAAGCCCTTACGCGAGCGGCCAGCCGGTGCATCCGGGGATGCCGGCAGAGAGACTGGTGCGATTTTCGTCCGAACCATGACGACTTTCAGGCGGCTTGTTCTCCCGGCGTTGCCGCTTCCGGGTTCTCCACCTCGGTGACCACGATGTCCCTAATGACGGGTTGGCCGTCGGGGATGGCGGGTAGGGCCGAGTCGGGAAGAGGGGTGATCAGGCCAAGTTCCAACCGTTGGAGGGCCGTGACGATCCGGCGCAGGGCCTGACCGTAGACCAGCACCTCGTGCGTGCCGAAGACCGCCCGCAAGCACTGCTCGCCGTCCTCCTCCCGCAGCTCGGCGAAGACGAACTGGTCGAACGGCAGCAGGAAGGAGTGCCCGGCCGAAAGCTCGACCCGGAGGGCGCGGGCATTGGGGTCAGACGCCCAGCACTCTGGCCCTTTGGCGCTCATGTCGTGGCCCTGGGTTTCGGGGTTTCGGTCGGAGGAAGCCGATGCGGTGGAGGCGGGCCACGGCCAGGTGCCCGAAGCGTTGCAGTCGGCCCCGGAGCCGGTCCCACAGGACGGATCGCCGCCGGCAAACTGCCCGGGCGATTTCGATCGCCAGCGGACGATGCCCCGAACGGACGACGTTCTCCCGCAACTGATCGAGGTCGGGGGTGAAGATTCGAATCCCCTTTCGTCCCCGGGAGATGGAGACGTACCACTGCTCGGCGTTGGTGGCCGTCTTGACGGCGGAGTCCGACAGCAAGACGTGGTCCACCGTCTTGCCTTGGGAGCCGTAGGAGGTGACGGCATACCCCGACAGGAACTCGCGGAAGGACGGGTCGAGGACGCGGCCGTCGACCAGTTCGATGGCTCCGTTGTCGGCCACCCCTTTCACCGTGACCAGTTCGCCATTGGTGACCTTGGCCCCGGACGCTAGGTTCCGATTGGCCTTGAGATGGAGCCGATCCCCTTGCGCGATCGGAATCTCTCGCGGTAGGGCGACCGAGATGTGGTCAAGGTTACGATTGGTGACCGTGACAAACTGTCCACCGGTCTCGATCAGGATCGCGTCCTTGAGGATGGCGGCTAGTTTTCCCCGGGTGCCGGGTTCGGCTTGGCGAACCCGGCGGTTGAACACCACCACCGCCTCGGGTGGGAAGAACCGCTGATCCCGCTTCTGGGCCGAGGTCAGGTCGAGCCGGTCCAGCGCTGCCACCAGCCGATCCTGCAGCCCGAGGAGCCCTTTCGATTTGAGGGCATCCCGGATGCGCTCATTGACCCGGTGCACTTCGGACCAGGTCTGTGACACCACCACGGTCGAGGCCCCCTGCTCCACTAGTTGCACGTACTCCGACGCCAGGCGTTCGGCCTGATCACCCGGAGTGCACGGGACGATCGCTCCCATCCGTTCGAGTTGCGCGAAGGATTTAGGCAGGTCCCCTTCCGCGGCGGCTTGGACGGCGGCCCGATAGGCTCGGATCTTCTGGGCCTCCTGGTAATCGCGCGCGAGGGCCGGATCCTGCCTGCGAATGCGATGCAGCTCGATTGGATCCAAGCCGGCATGCCGTTCGATGGCGATCAGGGCGTCGGAGGCCTCGACTGGTCCATGCTGGCGGGTGTCACCGGAGAGAACGACGCGGGCATTGCGCTCGGAGGCCAGTTCGAGGAGGCCGAGCATCTGCCGCCCCCCGATCTGACCCGCCTCATCGACCACCAGGAGAGCGCCCTCGGGCAGCTCGCGGCGGACCAGCAGTTGGGCCACGGTCGCGGGGGCGGGAAACCCGGCCTTTTCCAAGTCGACCACCTGCTGTCGCTGGGGTGCCAGGACGACCACGGGCCGGCCGGTCTGCTGCACGTGGTCCACCAACTGTCGCAACACGAAGCTCTTCCCCGTCCCTGCCCCGCCATGGAAGACGCTCACGGCATTCGTCGAACGCAGAAGAGCCGTCAGCGCCGCCCGCTGTTCACCATCAAGCCGAGGATCAAACGGTCCCGCTTCCCATACAAGCGGGTGGCAGGCGCCCACCCCGTCCTTCGCAATCCGCAGGATGCGCAACTCCCGGGCCAGCACGTCGGATCGGGTGACCTCGGTCGGGCGGTCGGGATGCCGGAGGTAGCCCTTCGCTTGGGTGACGGCCTTCAGACCGGCGATCTCGAAGTCGGCTCCTCTCGCACGCGCCAGGGCTTCCTGCCAGATCCGGTGCTCCGGGACCACCGAATGGCGGTCGAAGAGATGTTCCTCCGCCCACTCCACGGCTTCCCGGGTCGAGATGGCCGGTGCGGGGCTGGGTCCTGCCGAGGCCAGACCCGTCAGGGCCGCCCGTTCCTGAGCCGTGATCTGTGCATCCCACAGTCCCCGCAGTTCATTCTTGCTCAGGTCCCGTTGTTTCCGGGCCCGCTCCGTCGAGGCGATCCGCCGTCGCAGATCCATCAGGTCGGCTTGCAAGAGTTCCGGCTTTTCCTGGAGCAGGCGGGCGAGGGCGGCGTCGATCTGGGAATGCCGCTTCGAGAATCGGGT
>JBBQML010000248.1:0-6850 GCA_038328885.1 Verrucomicrobiota bacterium
CGCGTCCTTGCCACGCTGCGTCGATGCCTCTCGTCATCGACCCCAAGCTCACGCCTGGGGACCTCCTGAGCGCGATCGAACGCGTGTTCGAGCTGTCGGCCGCGAAGATCCGGCTTCTGGAGCGCACCTGGAACCCCGCGGATGGGACCCCGGTGTTCACCGTGCGGGGACGTTACACCACGCGCGGCTGGACGGAGTGGACGCAGGGCTTCCAATTCGGCTCGGCCATCCTTCAGTTCGACGCCACCGGGGACCGGGAGTGCCTCGATTTGGGGAGGCGCGGGACGGTGGAACGTATGGCCTCCCACGTCTCGCACGTGGGGGTGCATGACCACGGGTTCAACAACGTCTCGACCTACGGCAACCTGCGGCGGCTGCTCCGGGAGGGGCGCGTCGAGGCGCCGCCGGCGGAACTGGATTTCCTCGAACTCGGGCTGAAGGTAAGTGGCGCCATCCAGGCGGCGCGCTGGACCCGTATCGCTGACGGCACCGGCTTCATCCACTCGTTCAACGGATCCCACTCGCTGTTCGTCGACACCATCCGCTCCTGCCGGGCCCTGGCCCTGGCCCATCAACTGGGCCACGTGCTGATGGGCGAGCAGGACGTCCGGATCTCACTACTGCGGCGGCTGGTGGAGCACGCGCTCAACACGGCGCGCTACAGCATCTACTACGGCGCGGGGCGCGACGCCTACGATGTGCGCGGGCGCACGACACACGAAGCGATCTTCAATTCAGCCAGCGGAGCGTTCCGCTGCCCCAGCTCCCAGCAAGGCTATTCCCCGTTCAGCACCTGGACCCGGGGTCTGGCCTGGGCGATCTGCGGTTTCGCCGAACAACTGGAGTTCCTCGCCACCCTCGATCCCGCGGAACTGAGCGCCGTTGAAACCGATCTCCCGGCCCTCCCGGCGGGTTCCTCGGTCGGCTCGGTCTTCCTCGGGGCCGCCCGGGCGACCGCGGACTTCTATCTCGCGCATAGCTGCACCGATGGCATCCCGATGTGGGACACCGGCGCCCCCGGCCTGGTGCACCTCGCTGACCACCTCGACCGCGCGGCCGATCCGTTCAACGCCTGGGAGCCGGTGGACAGCTCCGCCGCCGCCATCGCCGCACAGGGTTTTCTGCGGCTCGGTCGGCACCTCGCGGCGACGGGCAGGGCGCGGGACGGGAAGAAGTACCGCCAGGCCGGGTTGTCCATCGCCCGCACGCTGTTCGCCGAGCCCTACTTGTCCGCGCAACCGCGGCATCAGGGCTTGCTCCTCCACTCCGTCTACCATCGACCGAACGGCTGGGACTACGTCGCCCCCGGTCAGAAGGTCCCGAACGGCGAGAGTTCGTTGTGGGGGGATTACCACCTGCGCGAACTCGGCCTGCTCATCCGGCGCGAGGCTCGCAACGAACCCTATCTGAGCTTCTTCGCATGAACGTCACCGTCCGCGGCCGTACCCGGGCCTTCCGCACCGTTGCCTTCGATGCCCACCGCAACGAGGTCACGCTGATCGAACAACGGTTGTTGCCCCACGAGTTCAAGATCGTTGGCACTCCGGACTTCGAGGCCACGGCGGCAGCCATCCGTGACATGGTGGTCCGCGGTGCCGGGGCGATCGGTGCCACCGCAGCCTACGGGTTCGCCCAGGGGCTCCGCGCCTTCCCCGGGAAGGCCCTCGCGGGCTTCCAGCGCCACGCCCAACGTGTATTCCGCACGCTCGCCGGGGCGCGCCCGACGGCCGTCGACCCCGTCAACGCCATGCTGGGCATGCGGACCTTGATCGACCGCGGGACGACGGTCGCGGAGAAGCAGGCCATCGCCCTCTCCTCGGCCGAGGCCTTCGCCGAGGAGGATGTCCGCCATTGCCGCGACATCGGCAAGCACGGCCAATCGCTCATCCGCGATGGCATGAACGTCCTGACCCACTGCAACGCCGGGTGGCTCGCTTTCGTGGACATCGGTTCCGCCACGGCCCCGCTCTACGCCGCCCACGCCGCGGGGCACCGCTTTCACGTGTACTGCGACGAGACCCGTCCGCGCTCGCAGGGGTCCACCCTGACCGCCTGGGAACTCGCCCAGCAGGGGGTCCCGCACCACGTCATTGCCGACAACGCCGCCGGCCATCTGATGCAGCAGGGGAGGATCGATTTGGTGATTGTCGGTGCCGATCGCGTGCTGGGGCGCACCGGCGAGGTCGCCAACAAGATCGGCACCTACACCAAGGCGGTCCTCGCACACCGGCATCGGATCCCCTTCTATGTCGCCATCCCGCTCTCCACCCTCGATTGGGAGTTGGAGAACGGACGCGAGATCCTGATCGAGGAGCGTTCGGAGGACGAGGTTCTCGGGGCTTGGGGAATTCCCTGGGGTGCGGCCGGGGGACGTCGCGTTCAGGTGCGCGTGGCGAATCCGACGAGCCCGGCGTACAACCCCGCGTTCGACGTCACGCCGGCGGAGTTGATCACCGGGATCATCACACCCCTCGGGATCTTCCGCCCGCGGGACCTCTGGCGTCGCCGCGCCCGCCTCAGGCCAGCGGGGTGAGTCGGGGGAGTGAGGAGTCGGGGGTCGGGAGCGATCGATCGGTGAGCCCCCAATCGGCAATCACCAATCACCAATCACCAATCGGCAATCGGCAATCGCCAATCGGCAATCGCCAGTGCCCCTGGCGTTCGTCGCGACGCGACTCCTGTCGGCACCGGCGCAACGCTACCTCACCGCGGCCACTTCCGTGGCGAGTAACTCACGCGTCCGGGCCCGCGCCTCGGCGAGCAGGACCTCCCCGCGGTCGACCTTCCCGAGCAACGCCTTCTGCGCGAGGTAATCTCGGTTCACCACGCCGGCCTTGCTTTGCAGCATGCGCCACGCTTTCCGTCGCTCCACGCCGAAGAGGATCATCTGGCGGCCGGGGGAATGAACGAGGATGAACAGGATCGACAGGATAAGACTCGGAGCTGGAGGGGTACTCGGCGTGCGCGTCCGCCCCTCTCTCTCCGGGTCTCCGTCTCCCCGGATCCTGTCGATCCTGCCCATCCCTGTTCGATTCCCCTGCAACCACACCCGCGGGTGCTTAGTCCAGGTGGAAGACCTCCCGCAGTTCCACCGACTTGGGGCTGTGGTCGGGGTTCGTCGGCATGACCTCGCGCATGTGAGTCCACCAGCGGCGACAGACTTCGGTGTGCGCGATGGAGGTCCACTGTTCCTCGCTTTCGATCTCGGCGTACCCGAACAGTTCGTGCGTCCCCGTCTCGAGGAAGATCGAGTAGTTGTGCACCCCGTGCGCCCGGAGGGTATCCTCGAGCTCCCGCCAGATGGGGCGGTGCCGTCGCTCGTACTCCTCGTGGGCGTCGGTGTTCACCCACATTTTGAAGGCCTTGCGGATCATACCTTCCGAGCCTCGGGCCGTCGCCGCCGCCTGGGCAACCGTGGAGGTGCCGCCGGACTACCCCGTCGCCGTGGAAGCCCGGAAGGACCGACCGCGAGAAGCGGGAACCACCCGAAAGGGAAACGAGCCGACCGGATCCGCCGTCCTCGACCACCGACATCTCCGTGCCTGGAATCTCGGGAAAGGAATCCGTCCCCGCTGCCGCGTGGCTCGTCGGCTTCGAGGTTACCTCCGGGTCGACTCGGGAGTGCTCCCGCGAATGCGGTCCACCTCGGTTTTTACCTCGCCTGCCTGCTGATAGCGTCGGTGGGGCTCCTTTTCCAGCGCCCGGAGGACCACCTCGTCCAATCGGACATCCAGGTCAAACCGCCGTGAGGGCGGTGCGAACCGACCCAGCGGCAACTCGCCGGTAAGCATCTAGTAGAAGACAACGCCCAGGGAGTAGATGTCGGCCCGATGGTCCACGGTCCGAGGGCTTTCGACCTGTTCCGGGGCCATGTAGTGGGGCGTGCCCACCACCTGCTGCGCCTGGGTGAGCGTGACGTCCTCCGGCTCCGAACCGAGCAGCTTGGCGATCCCGAAGTCGGCGATCTTCACCCGCCCCGCCCGGTCCAGGAGGATGTTGGCGGGCTTGATGTCGCGGTGCACCACACCCTGGGCGTGGGCGAAGCCCAGCGCCTCACAGATCGCCGGCACGATCCGCAAGGCCTCGTTCGGACTCAGTCTGCCCTGCCGCAGGACACGCGCCAGGTCGGTGCCTTCGACGAACTCCATGACCAGCGCAGTTGCTCGAACCACGACGCCCTCCCCGCGGCGGTGTACTCCTCACGCAGGTCGTGGATGACCCGATCGAGCAGCGCCAGGGCCCATTGTCGGTCGTAGGCCAGATCGGGAGTCAGCCCCGGCGCGGGGGCCATGAGCCACGCCGCTTCCCCCGCCTCGGTGTCCAGGGCCACCCACTGCACCGCACCGCCGCGCTTTAGTGTCCGGGCCTTGTCCCATTCGTTGGCCAGGAAGTGCTTCACCGACGCCAGGAGGAACGAACGGAACCTCCCGCGCGCAGGATTCGCGTACCCCAGGCTCGGTCCGGACAACAGGCCGGCGAAGAACGCCTGGGTGAGGTCCTGCGCGTCGTGCGGGTTGTGCCCCGACCGCCGGACGAACGCGTAGAGGGGACGCCAATACGACCGGCACAACTCCTCCAGGGCGAGGCGGCCGTCCTTCCCTTCGCCGTCACTCGCGGAGAGCACCATCGTCCAACGCGTCGTCGCGAACCCGGTCCCGGTGGCCGCAGCCGGGGGCGATGGTTCGAGGGGGAGGGGCGTCATGGCCAGCACGGGCCCCGCGCGGACTCTCAACGCGGGGTTTGATGTCTATTGCTCCGGAGGCAGTCTTTACATCCTTACCCAACCGCTCCTACTCCGTGATCCCGACCTGCGTCAGCACGAAGGCGTAGTCGAACGCCCGCTCGCGCAACCCGTCGTAGCGCCCGGACGCCCCGCCGTGCCCGGCGTCCATGTTCACGTGCAGCAACAATGGGTTGCGGTCCCGCTTGAGGGTACGCAGTCGGGCGACGTACTTCGCCGGCTCCCAGTACATCACCTGGCTGTCGTGGAACGCGGTCTTCACCAGCATCGCCGGGTAGTTCCTGCGCTCCAGATTCGTGTACGGGCAGTAGGCCCGCAGCCAGCGGTACTGCTCCGCCACCTGCGGGTTCCCCCACTCCTCGAACTCCTCCACCGTCAGCGGCAGATCCTCGTCGAGCATGGTGTTGATCACGTCCACGAATGGCACGTGGGTCACCACCGCCCGGAAGAGATCGGGACGCAGGTTCGTTACCGCGCCCATCAGCAGTCCTCCGGCGCTTCCTCCCGTGACCACCAACCGGTCAGGGCGCGTGTACCCCTCCTGCACCAGGAACTCGGCGCAGTCGATGAAGTCCGTGAAGGTGTTCATCTTCTTCCCCATGCGCCCCTCGTCGTGCCAGGTCTTGCCGTACTCACCGCCCCCGCGGATGTGGGCGATCGCGGTGACCACCCCGCGGTCGACGAGGCTGAAGATCGGCGACAGGAATTGTGCGTCACTGGGAATGCCATAGGCCCCGTAGGCGCAGAGCAGGAGCGGCGCCGAACCGTCCCGGGGCGTGTCCCTGCGGGCGAGGATCGAGACCGGCACGAGGGTGCCGTCGCGGGCGCGGGCCTCGCGGCGTTCGACCAGGTAGTCGCTGCTCTCGAACCCGCCGAGTACCGGCTCCCGCTTGAGCAGGGTGTCGGTGGCGGCCTTCAGGTCGTGGTCGTAAACCGAGTGGGGTGTGGCGGGCGAGGAGTAGCGGTACCGGAAGAAGTCCGTCGTGAACTCCTCGTTGTCTCCGGGATCCGCGGAGTAGGCCGGTTCGGGAAACCGGATGGCATGCTCCGCCCCGGTGGCGGTGTCCACCACCCGAAACCGCACCAGGCCGCCGGCTCGCTCGTGGACCACGTAGTGCCCGGCGAAGCACAGCACGCGTTCGATCATCACGTCGGGCCGTGCCGCCTGGAGCGCCTGCCACCGCGCGGGGCCCGGATCCGCGACCGGCGCCGAGAAGAGGCCGAAGTTGCGCCCTGACTTGTTCGAGCGGATCAGGAAACGGTCGCCGTGGTGGTCGAGGTCGTATTCATGATCCGGCTCCCGGGCCGCGACGAGACGCCACTCGCCCCGTGGCGTCGTGGCCTCGAGGACTCGGAACTCGCTCGCCGTGCGGCTGCCCGCCTCCAGTAGCAGGAATCGCCCGCTGCGGGTCCGGGCCACCCGCACGGAGAACCGCTCGTCGGGTTCGCTGTAGACCAGCTCCGGCGGCCCCTCGAGGGACTGTCGGAAGCACTGGTTGCTGCGCTTCGTGACGGGATCCTCGGTGGTGAAGAACAGGGTCTGGTTGTCCGCGGTCCAAGCCATGCTGGTCACTCGTTCCGCGCCGAAGCCCAGGTCACGCCCGGTGACCAGGTCCCGGACCCTCAGCCGGTACTGTCGAAAACCCACGTTGTCCGTCAGGTGGGCCAGCAGTCGCGCGTCGTCGCTCACCTCGGCAGTGGCCAGGGACATGAACTTCTCCCCCTGCGCGAGAAGGTTCACGTCCAGGATCACCTGCTCCTCCGCGGCGCCCGAGGCCGCCTTGCGGCAGAGGATCGAGTACTGCTTTCCCTGTTCGGTTCGGCCGTAGTAGAGCCACGCCCCCTTGCGGGAGGGCACTTCCAGGTCGGTCTCCTGAATCCGCCCCACCATTTCCTGGTAGAGGCGTTCCTGCAGCGCCTTGGTGGGCTGCATCAGGGCGGCTGTGTGGGCGTTCTCCGCCTCGAGGTAGGCGACCACCGCCGGGTTCGTCTTCTGGCGCAGCCAGAAATAATCGTCGACGAAGCGGTCGCCGTGCAGGGCACGGACTCGTGGTTGCGGAGTGGCCACCGGGGCGCGAGGGGTGGTCGGGGCCGGGGCCGGGGCCGGGG
>JBBQML010000249.1:0-6849 GCA_038328885.1 Verrucomicrobiota bacterium
GGAAGGGCGCCCAGGTCGGCGGGCTGGAGGCCTCCGCCACTGCCGGCAGCTTCGATTCCTACTCCGGCCGTCTCAGCTACGGGACCCGCACCGCCAAGGGGGTCGACGTCCTCCTCTCCGGCACGTTCCTCGAGCGCGCCGGTAACCAGGCCCTCCACTACCCCGAATTCGAGGAGGTGAACAACGGCGTCGCCGAAGACCTCGACGGCGAGTCCGTGAAACAGCTCCTCGCCTCGGTTTCGTATGACGGCCTCTCCCTCTCGGGGTTCTACGGCGAACGTGAGAAGCAGGTCCCGACCGCCCAGTACGGGGCCGTCTTCAACAAAGGCCCCAACTGGACGAAGGACCAACGCTGGGGCCTCGACGCGAAGTACGACCGGGAGTTCGCCGACGACTGGCACCTCACGACGCGGTTGTACCTTGACTGGTACGAATTCGAGGGCGTCGGCCCCTACCCCACCGAGGACCCGGTCGATCCCCTGACCCCGGTGGTCAATCGCGACCTCGCCGAGTCCTGGTTCTGGGGAGCCGAAACCGAGGTCAGCCGGGTCCTGTTCGAGGATCACCGCCTCGCACTCGGGACCGACTTCCGGGCCGATCCCGAGACGCGCCAGCGAAACTGGGACTACTACACCCCGGTGTCGCTCAACCTGGATGCCCGTGGTTCCACCCACGGGTTCGGGGTCTATCTCCAGGATGCCTACACCATCCTCCCCAATCTCACCCTCACCGCGGCGGCCCGCTACGACCTCTTCTCCACGTTCGGCGACATCGTCAACCCGCGCGCCGCCCTTGCCTACACCCCGATCGAGGGAACGACCCTCCGCGCACTCTACGGCGAAGCGTTCCGTTCCCCCAATGCCTACGAACGGTCCTACGATGCCGCCGGCTTCGACGGCAACCCGAACCTCGAACCCGAACGGAACCGATCCTACGAAGTCATCTGGGATCAGGCCCTCGGAACCCACTGGAAGACCACTTCGGCCCTGTTCCTTCAGGACATGACCGACTTCATCACCCCGGTCGTGGACGACCTGGGTTCGTTCACTTTTGCCAACCTCGCGTCCGTAACTTCCCGCGGAGCCGAGTTCGAGCTCGAGGGGCGGTGGTCGCGCGGCCTCACCACCCGGTTCTCCTACACGTTCGCCGAGGTCTGGGAGGACAACCCTGCCGCGGGAGACCTTACCCCCGCCAACTCCCCCGCCCACCTCGTGCAGGCGGCCTTGTCCGTGCCGGTCTACCGCGAGAGGATCTTCGCGAGCGTCGAGGTCCTCGGCCAGTCCAGCCGCCTCACGGCCAGCGGCAACGAACTCCCCGCCAGCGCCGTCGCCAATCTCACGCTCTACAGCCGCGACCTCATCCGCAATCTCGAGGTCTCCGCCAGCCTCTACAACGTCTTCGACCGCCACTACAGCGACCCCGTCACGCCCGACTTCCGCCAGGATGCCATCGAACAGGACCGTCGGTCCTTCCGATTCAAGCTCACCTACCGCTATTGAGCCGATGAATGGCCGCCCGCCCATCCCGTCACCCTCCCCCGTCCGCCCGACCGGGACGCGCCGGGCATGGCTCGCGGACCTGGCCCGCGCCCTCCTCCTCGTCGGCACCCTTCTGACCCCCGGGTCCATCCCTTCCGCCCGGGCCGCCGCGGCCCCCAGCGAATACGAGGTCAAAGCCGTCCTCCTCTTCAATTTCCTCAAGTTCACCGAATGGCCAGCCGACGCCTTCAGTGATGCCACTTCCCCTCTCGTCATCGGCGTGGTCGGCACCAACCCATTTGGGCGGCTCCTGGAGGATTTGGTGAAGGACGAGGCGATCGATCGGCGGGCCATCGTGATCCGGCACTTCGGCGAGGGTGAGGTCCCCACGCCCTGCCATGCCCTCTTCATCGGACGCTCCGAAGAACCCCGCCTCCCCACCCTGCTCGAAGCCCTTCGCGACAAGCCCGTACTCACCCTCAGCGACCTGGAGCGGTTCTGCCAGCGCGGAGGCATGGTGAACCTGACGCTCACACTCGCACGGACGGTGCGGCCCGAGGTCTCGCCCGCCGCCGCCCGCGCGGCACGCCTGGCGATCAGTTCCCGCCTGCTCGGCTTGCCCTCCATGAGAATCGTCTCCCCCGAGACTCCCACCCGATGACCCTGCCTTGCCCCCAACGCCGCCCGATCTGCCACCACGCTGCCTGCGCCAACGCGGCAAAACCCTTGAACTCATTCCCCACCTCGCCCGCCCCGCCGTACTCGCCCTACCGCGGACCGCGTAAGGCCTGGCACGGGCTCACGAGCCTGCAACCCGCGTGAAATCCCCCATCACCCGCCTGATCCTTGCCAGCGTGGCGGCCGCGCTTCCGCTCCTGACGGTCTCCGCCCTGGCCGCCCCACCCGACCCCGCCCCTTCCCCACCCTCCACCATCCGGATCGGGATCACCACGGGCACGTGGGCCGGCATCAGGGAAGCCGACGCCAATGCCGCCATCCAGGCTTGGGCCACCTCCATCCTGAGACAACACGGCACCAACGCGAGGGTCGAGAACCGGTTCTTCAACCAGCACCACGAACTGGCAGCCGCCCTCGAGGAGGGCAGCATCGACGCCGTCTCCAGCGTCACCGCCGCACTGCTCGCCCTCGACCCCCGGCTCCAACCCGACCATCTGTTCCTGGCCACCAAGAACGGCAGCCCCTCCGAGCGGTATGTGGCCGTCGTTCATCGCCAGGCCGACCTCGCCAACCTCCGCGACCTCCGCGGCCGTCACATCGCGATCACCCAGGGCCCCCGCATGAGCCTCGCCCTCCCCTGGCTCGAATCACTGCTCGCCGACCCCTCCGGGGATATCCCGTGGGACGCCACCCGCGGCCTGACGACCACCGAGAGCGCCTCCCGCACCGTGCTCCGCATCTTCTTCCGTCAGTCGGATGCCTGCATCGTCACCAGCAATACCTTCGCGCTCGCCTGTGAACTGAACCCGCAACTGTCGAGGGACCTCGTCGTCCTCGCCGCCTCCCCCGACGTAATCCCCCACGTTTTCTTCCTCCGCCGCAGTTACACCAATGCGCTCAAGGCCTCCCTGGAGTCCGCCCTGGAGGAACTCCACCAGACCCCTGCCGGCCGCCAGGTTCTCTCCGTCTTCCAATGTGAACGGATGCAACGGTTCCCCACCACCTGCCTCGAACCGACCCAGCGGCTGCTCACGGAACACCACCGCTTGAAGCGAGTCCCGGCTACCCCGCTGTCCGACGCCGCCCCCGCCCGATCCACCCCACGTTCATGAACCACGCCGCCACCGTCCACGTCGCCCAGACACGACCCACTCGTGGCGTGGAATGCTGCGGCCGGCTCATCCCCGCCCGCTGGATCCTGCCCCTCGCCATTGTTCTGGCAGCCCTCTCCGCCCACCCCGCGGTGCCCGCCGCTCCCACCTCCGCACCGCCCGTTCAGCCCATGACGCTGCGCGTGGGATTCCTGAAGAGGGCGTTCACCGGCGTGAACCGGAATGACGCCGAGGCCGCCTACAAGGTCTTCGCGGCAGCCGTCGCCCGGCGCCGCGGCTACGCCATCCACTGCACTACCCATGTCTTCGAGGACGCCGCGGCCTTCGAGCCCGAAATCCTCGCCGGGAAGATCGACCTTGCGATCATCGATACCTGGAACTTCCTGGCCATGGACGTGGGATCGGCCGTGACCCCGGTGTTCTTCCCCTCGAATCGGGACACGCCCGGGAAACGCTACGTCGTCGTGACCCGCCGCGACAGCCACCGCGATCGGTTGGAGGATCTGCGTGGCCTCGAAATCAGCGAGTTCGAGATGAGCACCGCCGACCTTGGCCGGGCCTGGCTCGAAACTCTCCTTCGGTCCACCCATCTTGCCACCCATACCACCTTCTTCCGTCAGGTGGTCACGGTCCATAAACCCTCCGCTGCGGTTCTGCCCGTGTTCTTCGGGCAGTCGCCCGCCGGCCTGGTGGACGAATCGGGTCTCCAGATCATGACCGAGCTGAACCCGCAGGTTGGCGCCCAACTTCAGGTCATCGCCCGCTCCGAACTCCTCGCCGATGCCGTCCTCTGCCTCAAGAACTCCGGCTGGCCGACCGAAACCCGAAGACGCGACATGATCGACGCGCTCGCAAAACTCCCCGACTACCCCGGCGGCCAGCAGATCCTCAGCCTCTTCCGGATCGGGAGACTGATCCCCTTCGACGAGGCGCATCTCGACACCGTGAGAAAACTGCGGACCACCCATGACCGGCTGCAGCCCAAGGACCCATCGTGATCCGTCCTCTCATTACCCCTCCCCGCCCAGCCGTTCCGGCATGAAACCGACCCCCGCAAAACCCCGGATCGGCATCACCCTGCGCGTCGCCCTCGCTTCGTGGCTGGTCACGGTGGTCACCCTGGGTCTCTTCGTCGCCGTCCTCATCCCCCAACAGCAACAGACATTCCGCGAGAACCTCGAATCCAAGGCTCACTCGGTCGTCGCCTCGCTGCGCGACGTCGCCACCGGCGCTGCGATCAACGATGACCGGGCCAGTGTCGTCGACCACTGCGTCGGCATGCTCAAGGACGACCCGACTCTCGACTATCTCGTGATGACCAAAACTGACGGCTTCTCGATCGTCAGCGACCGCTCCGGCTGGCGTTCCGAACCCAGCCTCGGTCCCGAGTGGCGTCCAGAAAACCGGAAGCCCACCAGCGGCATCAGACTTGTCCCGCTGTTCGGCCAGCGCCGCGCCTTCCATTATTCCACCCCTTTCGAATACAATGGCATCGACTGGGGCTGGATCCACGTCGGGCTCTCCCTCGAAGGCTACGACCGCAGCGTCGCCACGCTGTACCGCCATACGTGGATCCTGGGCATGCTCTGCCTCGCCCTCAGCTTCCTCGTCTCCGCCATCCACGCCCGCTACCTCGTCCGCCCCATCCTCACCCTCCGCGCCGTGGTGGAAAAGGTCGCCCACGGGGACCTCTCCGCCCGCGCCAGCGTCGACCACGCCGATGAGATCGGCAGCCTCGCCGGCTCCGTCAACACGATGACCGAGGCACTCCTCCAGCGGGACCACATCCTGCAAAGCGTCCGCTTCGCCGCACAGCGGTTCCTCAGCACCTCCAACTGGACCGAGAGCATCGACGAAGTCCTCGCCACCATCGGAACCGCCGCCGACGTCGGCCGAGTGCGGGTCTTCCTCCAGTCGTCGACCGGCGAAACCGCCCATTCACTCATGGAGTGTCGCTACGAGTGGCGCGCCCCCGGGAAGGCCCTGGGCAGCCTTACCGCCGAGCACAAACACCTGAACACCGCATCGACCGCGTTCACCCCCTGGATCGAACGACTGCAACGAGGCGAGACCGTCGCCGTCCACCTCCGCGAGCTCGATGACAGCCTCCGTGCCACCCTCTCGCCGCATGGGTTCAAGTCGACACTGATCATCCCCATCATGGTCGAGCGCTCCTGGTGGGGCGTTCTCACCCTCGCTGACTGCCAACGCGAGCGCCTCTGGACCGCCGCGGAGGAGGACAGCCTCCGGGCTGCTGCCAACATGCTCGGTGCCGCGGTCGCCCGCCAGCGAACCCAGGACGCCCTCCTCCGCGCCAAGGAAGCCGCCGAGGCCGCCAGCGGTGCCAAATCCCAGTTCCTCGCCAACATGAGCCATGAGATCCGCACCCCGGTCACCGGCGTCATGGGCATGATCCGTCTCCTGCAACGCACCTCTCTCGACGAAAGACAACGCCGCTACGCCGGCAACGCCCTCACCTCCGCCGACGCCCTGCTCACCGTCATCGGCGATATCCTCGACTTTTCCAAGATCGAGGCCGGCAAACTCGATCTCGAGCGGATGACTTTCTCCGTGATGGAAATCCTGGATGCGGCCGTTCGACTCCTCGCCGAAACCGCCGAAGCCAAGGGCCTCGAACTCACCTGCAGGGTCAGCGACGATGTTCCGCGCCAGCTCGAGGGCGATCCCAACCGGCTCCGCCAGATCGTCCTCAACCTCGTCAGCAACGCCGTCAAATTCACCGAGCAGGGCGCGATCCTGGTGGCCTGCTCCTGCGCCGAAGCCTCCGCCACCTCCGCCACGCTCCGGATCGACGTCACGGACACCGGCGTCGGCATCGCCCCCGAGAAACAGGGTGTGATCTTCGACGCCTTCTCCCAGGCCGACAGTTCCATGAGCCGCGCCCATGGCGGTACCGGCCTCGGCCTGACCATCTCCCGGCAACTCGTCCAACTCATGGGCGGTCAGATCGACGTCCGAAGCGCCCCAGGTCAGGGTTCCGTCTTCTCCTTCACCATCCGCCTCGGTCTCCCCGGCCCCACCCACGACGTCCTCGCCCAGCGCACCGCCGATTTCCGCGGTATCCGGGTCCTCGTCGTCGATGATTCCCCGGTCGTCCGCGAGATCGTCAGCGAGTACGTCCGCACCTGGAAGGGAATCCCTGAGGAGGCTGCCGACGGGGCGTCGGCCCTGGATCGACTTCACCGCGCCGCCATGGTCGGCGAGCCGTTCGAGGTGGCGGTGCTCGACTGGAAAATGCCCGGCCTGGATGGGCTCACCCTCGCCCGGCTCATCCGGGAGGACCCGGCCCTCCGCCGGCTCGGGCTGGTTCTGCTCAGCGGGTTCGCCCAAGCCGACCTCACTCCCGAACAGCGGGCCGCCGGCTTCGCCGCCTCCCTGCCCAAACCCGCGCGGAGATCGGAGCTCTATGACGCCATCGTCACCGCCGCGAACGGTCACCTCAGCGGCCAGTGCCGGCCGGTGCTCGCTGCCCAGAGCCCACCCCCCCCGGCCACGGAATACTTCGCCACACCCACCACCATCCTCCTTGCCGAGGACAACGAGATCAACCAGGAGGTGGC
>JBBQML010000250.1:0-6835 GCA_038328885.1 Verrucomicrobiota bacterium
CGCGGCGGCCATGACCAACTACCTGCGGGTCATCCGGGAGTACGGAACGAACCCCGCGGTGCAGCGGGGCGTCCTCGAGCGGGCCCTGTACCAGGGCTCCCTCGCCGCCCTGGAAGCCGGGCAGCAGGTCCTGGCCAGCGAACTTGCCGGCCGGGCGGTGTTGGAGTTTCCGGCCGGGGACTTCAGGGATGACACCCGGGTCCTGTACGGACAGACCCTTGCGCGCCTCGACCCGCCCGGGCTGGCGCGCATCGTCCTGCAACACCTCGCCACCCGGCTCACCAACTCGCCAGCCCTGCCCGAGATCCAACTCAACGTCGCCCGCTCCTACCTTTGGGAGGGCAACTGGACGAACGCCCTCCAGCAACTCGATGACTGGACCCGCACCTATCCCACGCACCCCAGCGTCGCGCGCGCGGAGTTTGAGCGGGCCTGGGCCGCTTTTCGATCCGGTGAGGACACGCGCGCCCTGACCATCTTCACCAACTTCCTCGCCCGCTTTCCCGACCATCCCTCCGCTCCTCAGGCCCAGGTGTGGGTCGGCGACCAATTGTTCAGGCAGGGGAACTTCGCCGCCGCCGAGGCAGCCTACCAACTCGTCTACCAGCGCACCAACTGGCCCGTCTCCCGGCTCACCCACGAGGCCCGTCTCATGGCGGGTCGGGCGGCGTTCTCCCGACAGGGATACAAGGATGCCAAACCCTATTTCCGCTGGCTCATCGCCAACGGCCCGCCCGCGGTGACCAACTCGCTGGTGCCGCCTACCCTGGTCGCCAGAGCCTATTTCGCACTCGGCGATTGCTTCCTCCTCGAACCGGAAGGCGATGACAAGCTCGGGGACGCCGCCATGACGGCGTTCGAGCGCGTGATCGACCGCTTCCCCGAGTCCCGCGAGGCCCTGCTGGCACGAGGCAAGCTGGCCAACTGCCATCTGGTGCGCGCTGGTCTCGACCCGGCCCAAGCCCTGGCCTCCTACACGAACGCCGCCCGGCTCTACCTCGAGGTCATCCAGACCCCGGGAGCGGACATCGCCGCCCGGAGCCAGGCCGAGGTCGGGCTGGCCCTGGTATTCGAAAAGCGCGCCGTCGGGGCAACGGGCAACGAACGGGACACCCTGTTGAAGGAGTCCCTCGCCCGCCTTCTGAGCGTATTCCACGGACGGAACCTGCTCCCGGACGAAGCCGCATCCCCCTTCTGGTTGAATCGCGCGGGGGTGGA
This sequence comes from Verrucomicrobiota bacterium, assembly GCA_038328885.1. Classification (GTDB taxonomy): domain Bacteria; phylum Verrucomicrobiota; class Verrucomicrobiia; order Limisphaerales; family CAIMTB01; genus CAIMTB01. The sequence goes on from JBBQML010000250.1 coordinate 1,219, forward strand.
GGCGGCCCGCCTGGCTGAGGCCATGGGTCTGCGCGAACAGGCCGCCAACCTCTACGACACGCTCGGTCGCACGTTCCCGGCCTCCGTCGCCGCGTTCCAACTGCGGGCCGCCCAACTCCGCGGCCAGCGGTAGACCCGTCCCGGGTCGACCTCCCATCTCAGGCGAGCTTCAGCAGCCCTCGTGCCTCGTGGAGCAGCAGAACCGCCGGATCCGCCGAGATGACCTCCTCCACGTGCCGGGCCAGCGGCAGCGGTTGCCAGGCGAGAAAGTCCCCACCCCGCGCGCCGCGGTCCAGCGCCTCCTGGTAGTTACCGAGAATCAGGCAGGCGCAGCAGTTCCTCCAAAGCGAACCCTCGCCCCATGGTCGGTCACGACTCGGAGCCCTTCGGCCCGCGTTTTGACGGGGGTATCCACCCACCGAGGACGTCCAACAGGGGCACTTCCACGATCCGCCGAAACAGCACGCCGGCCCCCACTGCGATCGCGACCAGGAGGGCAAACGCCACTTCGGGCGCGAGGCGTGCACCCAATCCCACCGCCCAGATCACCTTCCCGGCCGCCGAAAGGACCAGGTAGTGGGTCAGGTACACGGAGTAGGAGGCCTCGCCCAGAACCCGGAGCGCCCCGCCCCACCGACCGGAGGAGGCGGTGTCGACCCGCGCGAGACACACGATGACCAGCAGGGAGCCAACCCCGACGCCGACGATCGCGAACGGCCAACCTGATCCCCAGTGAGACAAGGGGAGCGCCGCGCCCATGATCGCCAGGCCCCCCGCCCCCAGGAGCGCCTCCCGCCGGCCAACCGGGAAACCGCGGGCGTTCCCCCGTAGGACCAGATGAGCGCCGAGCACGCCGAGTAGAAAATCGAAGTTGCGCAGATCCAGGACCAGACGAAGCCAGGGGGAGGTCGGTACCGCCATAAATGCCGCCACCAGCACCGCCACCTGCCACCCCAGAAACACCCCACCCCCGATTCGCCGATGGAGCACCGCGAGTCCGAACACGAGATAGAACAGCATCTCGTGCCGCAGGCTCCAGGCCACCACCACCACCGGAGCCTCCCGATGCGGCGTCAGCAGCACCGAACTTAACAAGCGTGAGGGCTCGAGTTCGGTGCCCGCCCCGAAGCCAGGGATGGCCCAGTAAACCGGCAGGACCAGAAGCGTGACGACCCAGTACGGGGGATAGATCCTCACCACCCGCTTCATCAGGTAGCGCGTCCACCTCCCGGGGTGGCCCAGATCCGCGGCGTGAACATAGAAAACGATAAACCCGCTCAGCACGAAGAAGAAATCGACCCCAAACCAGCCGAACTGGGCCACCCCCCCGAAAGGATGCACCCCGTGATGGCGGGGCATCCCGACAATCGCGCTGGCGTGATAGCAGACGATCAGAAGCGCCGCGATGCCTCGCGCCACTTCAACTCGATCCAGGCGTTTCACGTGGATTGGTCGCGCCAGGCAGACCGGGGCGCCCGCGGGGATTCCTCAGAATCCGAGTCTTGCCATCTCCCCTGCCGAGCGGACAGCGCGGCGGAAGCACTCGGGACGACCTAGCGCTTGAGGACTGGGAACTGAACACAGCAGACATCCGGAGGCAAGCAACCTGCGCCGCCGCACTCGGCAAGCGGCGCCTCCACGAGTTGCCGGTCACCGGATACCAAAGCGCCGCCTCGCGAGGCTCCTCGACGCACTCCAAGTCACGCCGCCCACTCCGGTCTGGAAACTCAACCTCGCCGAGGCCAGGCCGTGAACCCCGGCGCCACCGGCCCTGGCGTGGCCTTTGACCTTGGCCCGGCAGGCCTCGCCGGCTTTGCTCTCCTCCATGATCAACGGACTCCGGACCGCCGCGTACCCCGCTCCCAACCTGGCCCGCGCGAAAGTCTGGTACGCCATGGTGTTCGAACGCCAACCCTACTTCGACGAGCCGTTCCACGTCGGTTTCCAAGTCGGCGGGTTCGAGTTGGGCCTCGTGCCCGATCGCCAGCCCAGCCCCGATGGGCCGATGGCATTGTGGGGTGTGGCGGATATCCAGCAGGAAGTCGACCGCCTCACGGCCCTTGGCGTGACGGGAATCGGCCCCATCCAGGACGTCGGCGGCGGCATCCGTTGCGTGGAGGTGCCGGACCCCTTTGGCAACCGGATCGGTCTCATCGAGAACCCGCATTTCTCGACGCTGGAGGTTCAATGACCCCGCTGGCCGGCCCTGACCCGACGTTTCGCGCCCTCGAGCAACGCCTGCTGCAGGCCGAGGTGGACCAGTCCCTCGCCGAACTCGAAACCCTGCTAGCCGACGAGTTTCGGGAATTCGGATCTGCCGGACAGGTCACCACCCGGGCCGAAATCCTCGCCGCCAGGCGCGGCGGAGTGCCCGTCCAACTGGGCTTGGAATCATTTTCGGCTCAACCCCTGGCGCCCGATGTCTGGCTCACCACCTACGAGGCAATCGCCCGGAAAGCCGGCTTGGCCGAGCCGTCCCGCTCACTTCGGAGTTCGCTCTGGTGTTGGCGCGACGGGCGCTGGCAGGTCGTGTTCCATCAGGGCACCCGGGTGCCTCCGGCCTAAGGCCCGGGTCGGACCTCCGACCTCGGACCTCGGATCTCGGATCTCGGGTCTCGGACCTCCGACCTCGGACCTCCGACCTCCGACCTCCGACCTCCGACCTCCGACCTCGGATCTCGGATCTCGGGTCTCGGGTCTCGGATCTCGGATCTCGGATCTCGGACCTCGGATCTCGGACCTCGGACCTCGGACCTCGGACCTCAGACCACCCCTGCCACCTCGTCGTTGCTGACGGCGTTCACGATCTTGAAATGCTCGGCGTGCATGCCCGGGTCTGGCCGGAACGAAACACGTCCGAAGAACTTCTTCTCGATACCGATGATGAACTTCTCGTCCTCGTGGCGCATCCGCTCGTAGACCGTGGGGTGAACGACGATCCGCAGCTGGAAATCCGACTCGTCCCGTGGGCGCTTCTTGAGGATCTCGATCAGCTTCCGCTGGATTTCCACGCTCATGGTTTCGGCGCTCTTTACCCGGCCCCGGCCGCGGCAATAGGGGCAGTTGTCGTAGACCGAGGACTGCACACTCTCGGTCTGGCGCTGGCGGGTCATCTCCAGCAGACCCAGCTGGGAGATCGGGAGCAGATGGGTCTTCGCCTTGTCGCGACGCAGCCCGTCCCGCAGCCGGTTGGACACCGAGCGCTGGTCCTTAGGGTGCCGCATGTCGATGAAATCCAGGATGATCAGGCCACCGACATTTCGCAGCCGCAGCTGGCGGGCGATCTCGTCCGCCGCCTCGAGATTCACCTGCAGGATCGTCGAATCGAGGTCCTTGCCGGACTTGTGCTTGCCGGTGTTCACGTCGATCGCCACCAGCGCCTCGGTCTCGTCGATGACGATGTAGCCGCCGCTCTTGAGATGCACCGTGCGCTGGAAGGCCGTCTCGAACTGCCGGGTGATGTTGAAGCGGTCGAAGATGGGCTGGGGCTCGTTGTAGAACTTCGCCTTGCCGACCGACCGCCCCGAGATGCGGGCGATCATCTCCTTGATCCGCTCGTACTGGGCGAAATCGTCCACGAAAATGCGATCCACGTCCTCCGTGAGGAAGTCACGCACCGTCCGGGCCACCAGGTCGGGTTCCTCGAACACACAGGTGGCGGCGGACTGCTTCTGGATGCGTTCCTGGATGGACCGCCATTCATCGAGGAGCAACGCCAGGTCGCGGACGAAGTACCGAGCCTGCTTGCCCTCGCCGGCGGTGCGCATGACCACCCCCATGCCTTCGGGGATGGAGAGCTCGCGCAGGATGCGCTTGAGGCGCTGGCGTTCCTCGGGGCTCTCGATCTTGCGCGAGATGCCCGACTGATCCGAGTTCGGCAGCAGGACGAGGTAGCGGCCCGGCAGGGACAGATTGGTGGTGATGCGGGGTCCCTTGGTGCTGATCGGGCCCTTGGTCACCTGCACGATGATCTCGCTGCCGGACGGGTAGAGCCGCGGCACGTCCTTCTGGGTGATCTTGGGTCGTTCCTTGCGGCGGGCCCCCTCGCGCTCCACCACCTCCACGCCGCTGTCGAACTGCGACGGCACGATGTCCCAATAGTGAAGAAATGCATTCCGCTCGAACCCGATGTCCACGAACGCGGCCTTGAGGCCGTCCTCGAGGTTCCGGATGCGGCCCTTGAAGATGCTCCCCACCAACCGTTCCTCGTTGGTACGTTCGATGGTGAGTTCGTCGAGCTTGCCGTCCTGGACCACCGCGACGCGGGTCTCGAGGGACTCGGCGTTGATGATGATCTCCTTGCCGCTGGGTTTCTTGGGCCGCAGGAGGCGCGTGACCTTCGCCACCATCATGCGCGCGGCGCTCTTGATGGCGTCGAGGATGCTCTGCGGTGGCGTGGGACCGGTCTCGGCAGCGCCGGGATCGGCGGCGCTGGACTCCTCGAGGATGGGACCCTGGACGGGGGCACCCGGAGTCGTGATGACGGCGCCTTCGACCGCGGTAGCCACCTCCGGCGTGGGGCCCGTGCCGCCGTTTTCCGTGCGCGCCTGGGCGCTGTCGATCTCGGACTCGTAGCGGCGGGTGTTGAAGACGGATTCTCCGGCCCCGGACTCGGCGTCCGCCCGGGCGTCGAGGGCGGCCCGGGTCGCCTGGGGGTTGTTCTGCTGTTGCTGCTGGAGGCCGCCTTCCGGGCGGAAGCGCATGCCGGCACGGCGGCGGCCCTGGAATTTACGTTCGCTCATGGTCAATACGATCTGCGATAGAGGTGGACGTTCTGGAGGACACCCATGGCGAGCAGACCACAGACAGCCGCCGACCCGCCGTAACTCAGAAGCGGGAGGGGGATGCCGGTCACGGGTACCAGACCGAGGTTCATACCGACATTGATGAAGACGTGGGCGAACCAAAGGGTCACCACGCCGACGGCCAGCAATCGTCCCAGGCGGTCGCGCGCCTGCCCGGCGATCTTCAATCCGCTGAACAACACCACCGTGTAGAGGCCCACCACGAAGATGCAGCCCATAAAACCCGTTTCCTCCGCAATCACGGAGAAGATGAAGTCGTTGTGAGCTCCCAGCCGGGGAAGATAGCCAAGGGCATTCTGCGTCCCGTGACGCCAGCCCTTGCCTGTCAGCCCGCCGGAGCTGACAGAAATCAGTGCCTGCTGAACATTCCAGCCCTTCTGCCGCTGCAGGTCGCGGTAGTAGGCCCGCTGCTCGGGGGTGGCGTTCTTCGGCGAGAACTCCTTGCCGAAATACACCATCAGTCGGTGTCGCTGGTACTCCTTCAGCTTCAGGATCCGCCACTTCTCGGGCGCGAACAGGACGTCGGCCACGAGCACGCCGGCGATGATCACCCCCACCGCCATGATCCGGCCCAGGATCCGCGCCGGCACGCCCGCCACGAACATCATCGCGAACATGGTCGGGATGAGAACCAGCGCGGAGCCCAGGTCGGGTTCCTTCAGGATCAGGCCGAAGGGCAGCAGGACCAGCCCCAGGGTCCTGAACACCACGTTGGTCAGGCGCAATTCCTCGATCGGGCGGCTGAGGAACTGGGCCAGCGCGAACAGCACCGCCAGCTTGGCGAACTCCGAGGGCTGCACCTGGACCGGTCC
>JBBQML010000251.1:0-6822 GCA_038328885.1 Verrucomicrobiota bacterium
GGCGCGGGTTTCCAACAGGCCGAGCCCGACGGACAGGAGGAGAAGAATGCGGCACATGGTTGCGGCGCGCATGCTGCCCGTGCGCGCGCGCGCGGCGAATCCGAAAATCACCCTGGAGCGCGACATGCCGACAGGCTAGGCACCAGAGACCCGCCGCCGCAAATGCGCTCTGCAGCCGCGGGGGCGTCAGGGACCGATACCAAGGCGCCGCCTCGCCAGGCACCCCGGCGCGCTCCAGGGTGATTTTCGGATTCGCCGCGCGCGCGCGCACGGGCAGCATGCGCGCCGCAACCATGTGCCGCATTCTTCTCCTCCTGTCCGTCGGGCTCGGCCTGTTGGAAACCCGCGCCGCCCTTCCCCCCGAGGGTCTGTTCTCACGCACCAACCTTGTGGCCTGGTGCATCGTCCCGTTCGACACCGCCAGGCGAACCCCGGAACAGCGGGCCGCCATGCTCGAATCGCTCGGGATCTCGAGGCTCGCCTACGATTGGCGCAACGAACACATCCCCACCTTCGATGACGAGATCGCCGCCTTGCGCCGGCACCACATCGAACTCACCGCCTGGTGGTTTCCCGCGGGCCTGGGGCCCGAGGCGCGGGCCATCCTGGACTGCCTCGCGCGTCATCGGTTGAGTCCCCAACTCTGGGTCACGCTCGGGACCGAGCCCGAGCCCGACCCCCAAAAGCTCGAGCAGAAAATCGCCGAGGCCGTCCTCACCCTCGGCCCCGTCTGCGCGGAAGCGGCGAAGTTGGGGAGCATGGTGGGCCTCTACAACCACCTCGGCTGGTTCGGCGAACCCACCAACCAACTCACCATCCTCTCGAGGCTGCGCTCCGCGGGTCACACCAACGCGGGCATCGTCTACAACTTCCATCACGGCCACGCCCACATCGACCCGTTCCCCGCCCTGCTCACCGCGATGAAGCCCCACCTCATCGCGGTGAACCTCAATGGCATGGTCCGGGATGGCGACCGGCTGGGACGAAAGATCATTCCACTGGGGACCGGCGACGAGGAACTCCGCCTGATGCGGGCCCTGCAGGACAGCGGTTGGCGCGGCCCCGTGGGCATCCTCGGTCATACCGAGGAGGACGCCGAGGTGAAGCTCCGCAAGGAATTGACCGGCCTGGAGCAACTGGTCCCCCGTCTCTCAACGCCGGCAGCCGCAACTCCCGCCCCGACCCCCACTCCCGTGCCCGTCTCCGCGCCCGCCATCCCGGCCCGCGCTGTCAATCGTGACGAACCCTGGAAACAGCAGGAGGGCGACTGGGTGGATGACCGCTGGAACCAATCCGTCCCCGGTCGCTGGCAGGCCTATTACCTGCCCACGCCCACCGGAACCGTGCGCAAGGGACTGGCCATCCGGATCGGGGAAGCCGGCGAGGCCACCGTCGTGTACGACACCGCCACCGGGAACTGGCGCACCGCCTGGACAGGCGGCTTCCTCCAGTTCGATCCGGCGCGGTTCGGCTTGCTCGGCCCGCCCCGCCCCGACGGCCCGTCCGTCTTCTCCCTCCCGGCATCCCTCGCCTGGCAGGGAGGCGAGTACCGCTGGCGCGGGTTCTCCCTCGATGGCGATCGGGTCGCCCTCGAGTACACCATCGGCGATGTCCTCGTCCGCGAATCCCCGTGGGCCGCGACGGTGGGCACCAACGTGGTCCTCTCCCGCGATCTCGAGATCGGTCCCACCACCACCACGACCGCGGTGCTCACGCTCCTGGCGGGTGATCCGGAGCAGATCGTCGACGGTGATATGAGGCGGAGCCCCTGGTTCGGGTTCCAGGATGGGGAGGTTCTCCGGGCCGTGCTGCTGGATCTTCTGCCCGGCACCCAGGTGGATCGGCCGGATCGCCGCACGGTCACGCTCACCGTCCCTCCCCGCAGCCGGACCCTCCGTACCCGACTGCTCTACCACCAAGGCTCCCGCGAAGGCATGGAGTCGATCCTCAGCTCGGTAACGAAGATCGGGCGCTTCCCAAACTTCCAGCAGATCACCGCCGCAGGCCGCGCCCCGTCCAAAGCCCCCATCGTCCTCAAAGGCCAGCGCTCCACGGCGACCGACGCCTACGTCATCGACACCATCCCGCTGCCCTACGACAACCCCGACCGAGCCCTCCTCTTCGCCTCGGGCCTTGGTTTCTACGCCAACGGCGACGCGGCGGTGGCGACCATCCACGGCGACGTCTGGCGGGTGAGCGGTCTCGACGACTCACTGGCCCGCGTCGAGTGGCGGCGCATCGCCACCGGCCTGTTCCAGCCGCTGGGCCTCACGATGGTCAGCAACCAGGTGGTGGTCCTCTGCCGCGACCACCTCACCCGGTTGGTCGACCACGACGGGGACGGCGTCACCGACACCTACGAACCGGTCAGCAGCCTGATCGAAACCTCCGGGGGCGGGCACGATTACGTGACCAGCCTGTGCCGCGACGACGCGGGAAATTTCTACTATGTCGATCCAAAGGGCGCTCACCGCATCAGCCCGGACGGCCGGACGAAGACCACGCTCGCCACCGGGTTTCGCAACGCCAACGGCATGGGGGTGAGCCCGGACGGGAAGATCGTTCTCGTGGCGCCGCAGCAAGGCGAGTGGACGCCTTCCTCGGTCCTTCAGGAGATCCGGTTGGGAGGCTGGTACGGTTACGGCGGACCCAAGGTCACACCCGAACGACCTCTGGGCTACGACCTGCCGCTCTGCTGGATTCCGCACCGCGTGGACAATTCGAGCGGCAGCCAGGTCTGGGCGCCCCGCGACGACCGCTTCGGCCCCCTTGCCGGCCAGATCCTGCACCTCTCCTGGGGCCGCTGCAGCATGCTCCTCACCTTGCGCGATGAAGTGGACGGCGTGGCGCAGGGCGCGGTGGTGCCTCTCAAGGGACGGTTCCTCTCCGGGCCCATGCGGGGAGCGTTCCACCCGATCGACGGACAGCTCTACGTCGTGGGTTGTCAGGGATGGCAGACCGCCGCCGCCCGGGATGGCAGCTTCCAGCGGGTCCGCTGGACGGGTCGCAAGCTGGCCATCCCCAGTGCCTGGCAGGCGCGGAAGAGTGGCTTGAGCCTGACCTTCAGCGAACCGCTCGATCGGTCCACGGCCGAGGACCCTGGCAGCTATGGGCTCGAGGCCTGGAACTACCGCTACGCCGCCCAGTACGGATCGAAGGACTGGTCCGTGAAAGCACCCGAAATCGAGGGCCATGACACGTGGGCGGTGCGCTCCGCGAAGCTCTCCGCGGACGGCCGCACCGTCGTGCTGGAGGTCCCGGAACTGCAACCGGTCATGCAGTTTGGCCTGAAGTTCAACCTCGACACCGCGGACGGCCGCCCCGCGGCGGGCGAGATGTACGGGACGATCCACCGGTTGAACCGGTGAGCGGTGCGTCGGTGGGGAATCCAGTCGCGGAGCGATGACCGAGGGTTGCCGGGCGTTTCAACGCCCGGACCCGGGATGGGATCAAGGTTCCGTCGCGGAACGACGACCGACCCACCCCTCACGCCAGGATCTCGCTAACGACCCTGCCCGCCACATCCGTGAGCCGGAAATCGCGGCCCTGCGAGCGGAACGTCAACCGCTCGTGATCGATCCCCAGGCAGTGGAGGATCGTCGCATGCAGGTCGTGGATGTGGACCGCGCCGCTGACGATGTTGTAGGCAAGGTCGTCGGTTTCGCCGTGGGCGAACCCCGACTTCATTCCGCCACCCGCCAGCCAAAGGGAGTAGCAGCGCGGGTGGTGATCCCGCCCGAAACTCTCCTTCCGCAGTTCGCCCTGGCAGTAGCTGGTGCGACCGAACTCGCCCCCCCAGACGATGAGGGTGTCGTCCAGCAAGCCGCGCCGCTTCAGGTCCATCACCAGCGCCGCGCTGGCCTGGTCCGTGAGCTTGGCCTGCGTGCGGATGCCGTCGGGCAGGCCGCCGTGGTGATCCCAATCGCGGTGGATCAGTTTCACGAAGCGCACCCCGCGCTCCACGAGCCGCCGCGCCAGGAGGCAGTTGTTCGCAAACGAGGATTCCCCGGGCTTGGCGCCGTAGAGCTCCAGCGTCTCGGCGGATTCACGGCCGAGATCCATCAACTCCGGCACGCTGGTCTGCATTCGGAAGGCCATCTCATAGGCCTGGATGCGGGTCTCGATCTCGGGGTCACCCAGCATCTCGAACTGCGTCCGGTTCAACGCCTGCACGTCGTCGAGCATCGCCCTACGCCCCTCCTGCCCCAGCCCGGGCGGGTTCGAGAAGAAGAGCACCGGATCGCTTCCTCCACGGAACTGGACGCCCTGGTGGCGGCTCGGCAGGAACCCCGAACCCCAGTAGCGCGTCTGGAGGGACTGCCCGCCCTTGCCCGAGAGCAGGACGATGAAGGCCGGCAGGTCCTGATTCTCGCTGCCCAGCCCGTACGAGGCCCAGGCCCCCAGGGCCGGCCGCCCCGGCTGCTGGTGCCCGGTGAACAGGTAGGTGACCGCGGGATCGTGGTTGATCGGATCGGTGTGGACGGCTCGGAGGAGACAGATCTCGTCGGCCACCTTCGCCAGGTTAGGCAACACCCCCGAAAGCTCCATGCCGCAGCGACCGTGGCGCGCGAACGGGAACGGCGACCCCACACAAAACAGGTTCTTCTGACCGCTCGTCATGCCGGTGATCCGCTGCCCCATCCGTACCGACTCCGGCAGGTCCATCCCCGTCATCTCCCGCAGCCTGGGCTTGTTGTCGAAGAGGTCGATGTGCGAGGGCGCTCCGGATTGAAACAGGTAGATGACGCGCTTCGCCCGTGGAGCGAAATGGAGTCCGCTCAGGCCGCCAGTAGCCGGGTTGGCCGCGGGGGGTGCGGACAGGGCACGCTCCTCCCGCAGCAACGAGGCCAGCGCCATGGAACCGAGCCCAAGGCCGCTGCGCCGAAAAAAAGCGCGGCGCGTCAGGGCCGCGGAAAGCCGATGTGGTTCAGATGCGTTCAAGATGACTATCCCTTGGTGATCGCCTCATCCAGGTTCAGCAGCGTGCTGGCCACCACGGTCCAGGCGGCCAACTCCGCGATGTCGACCGCGACCGGTGGCGGCGCCGTTCCCACGTGCACCAGGCGGTTCGCCGCCTCGCGGTCCTGGGCGTAACGCCGGAACTCGCGTCCGCACGCCTCGACCAGTCGCGCGCTCTCCGACCCGGTGGGGCGGCGCCCCAGGACCACGCGGAAGGCGTACTCGACCCGCTTCGCGGCTGAATCGCCCCCCTGCTGGAGAATCCGTTGCGCCAGCACTCGCGCCGCCTCCACGTACACCGGGTCATTCATCAACCCCAGCGCCTGAAGCGGTGTGTTGGTGCGCGGTCGGCGCACGGTGCAGACCTCCCGGCTCGGGGCATCGAAGACGGTGAAGGAGGCATACGGAATGGACCTCCGCCAATAGGTGTAAAGGCCCCGGCGGTAGTTGTCGGCTCCCTCGGCCTGCACGTAGTCGCGCGTCCCTTCGAAGGCCACCTGCCCCCACAAACCCGGCGGCTGATAGGGAAACACGCTCGGCCCACCGATCTTCGCGTTCAGCAACCCGCTCACGCTCATCGCCAGATCGCGCACGTTCTCGGCGTCCAACCGGAAGCGCGGGCCCCGCGCCAGCAACCGATTCTCCGGGTCGCGTTCCAGCGCCTCGCGGGTCAACACCGTGTCCTGCCGGTAGGTGGCCGAGGTCACGATCAACCGCTGCAACGCCTTCACGTTCCACCCGCTCCGCACAAACCCACCGGCGAGCCAGTCCAGCAGTTCCGGATGACTCGGCCATTCCCCCTGCGAACCGAAATCTTCCGCGGTCTTCACCAGCCCCGTCCCAAAGTACCTCTGCCAGGCCTGGTTCACCGCCACCCGCGAAGTCAGCGGATGCCCGGGATCGGTCAGCCAACGCGCCAGCCCCAGCCGGTTCCGCGGAAATTCGTCACGCCACGGGAACAGTTGCTCCGGCACCCCCGGATCAACCGTCTCACCCTTGTCCGCGTAGTTGCCCCGAAGGCGGATCTGTGTCCCCCGGGCCGGGGTCGCCGCCTGCATCACCATCGTGGACGGCCACGAGTTGCGGAAGTCGTCCCGCTCCTTCTTGCGTGCCGCCAGCACCGCGGGAAGTTGACCCGCCTCCGGAATGTACGTCTGCCGGTAGAAGCGCCGCAGAATCCCCCTTCCGGCGTCGTCGAACGAGCCGGCTGCGGCGAACAGTTGCGCGCGGACGTCGTCCGGGTAGCCCAGAAAATCCCCGAGCGTTGGCGAGGCGCTGGCCGAAACCCGGAACCGCCCCAGCAGCGCCGGGGCTTGGTCGGCCTCGAAATGCAGCCGCAACACGAGTTCGGTGCCGCCGCGAAATCCGAAGGTCTCACGAGTCTTCAGAAGGAGGGCGTGGGGTTGGAGGACGTTCGTCCCCACTCTCCAGCCCGTGCCGGGCTGGGCATCGAGTACCCCCGGGGCCCGGTGCGCCCCGGCGTGAAAATCCGCGCCCGCCGCGGCAAATTCGAGGGAAGCCGAGGTCACCGACTCGGAAGCAAGCCTGAAGCGGAAGTCGCCGCCGGTCTCGCCGTGAATCGCCTTCACCAGCAACCGATTCTCCCCGGCGTCCAGCCAAAGCAGTACTCGCTGTTCCTTCGCAGCCGGACCGGCCCCGTCGGCGACCGCGGGCTTCAGGGTCAGGGCCTTCCCGTTCAGCCAGACGCGCAGTCGATCCGCTCCCGTCAGCACCACCTCCGCCAGACGCGGTTCGCGGATCTTCAGGTCGCGGGTGAGGTACGTCGCCCGCGCCTTCCCGTCCAGCCGCAGGTCGGGTTGGCCGTGCTGCGGCGGCGGCACGGGCTGCCACCGGAGTTGACCC
>JBBQML010000252.1:0-6818 GCA_038328885.1 Verrucomicrobiota bacterium
GCGCCTCGTTGAGCTCCCATTTCCCATTCGGATAGAGCTCGTCGAGGGTGACTTCGACCCGGCGGGTGGGGCGGAAGTGGTTGATGATGGCCAACGGGACGAGCATGCCACGCGACCAGTTGCTCATCTCCCAGAAGTTCACGTGGAACCACTTGCCGATCAGCAGGATCTCGCAGGGGATGGTCGGGACATGGCGCCACTCCACCAGGCCGATGAGGGCAAGGTAGAGCTTGGAGAAGGTGTTCATCCGGGGGACGCCACCCAGGTGCAGGGCCATTTCCCGGGCTCTCAGCATCCGCGGGTCGGTCACCGGCACCCCTGCCAGCTTCAAGGCCAGGTAGCCCTTGATCGTGGCGTTCACTTCCGCCGGTCCGCCCAGGTAGATGTTCCAGCCCCCGTCCGGAAGCTGGCGCGAGAGGATGTGGTGGACCGCCTTGCGCTGCCAAGTGGGGCCGACGGTGCCGGCCCAGTGGTGGTACACGACCATGTCCGACACGAGGGTCGAGTCGACGAGCAACTCGCCCACCCAGTACCCCTCCTCGGTCTGGACCCCCAGAAGGTACCCCTGCGAGCGGACAATCGCGTCCTCGAGCGAGCGCGGTTCGGCTACCTGTTTGCGGTGGAGCGGGGCGGTCGCCGAGGCTTCGGGGCCCGGGCGACGATGCGGCTCCAACGGGACGTTGGACATCGTCCGAATAACTTGGGAGCCCGGAAGAAAGCCTGTAAAGCGTTTCTTCGGGGCTCCCGGCGAGTTCTCAGGTTGGGTTCAGCGGGTGGTTTTCCCGAGGGTTCCGTTGGATCCGAGCCGCCTCGGCGTGGACCCCTGGCGTCCGCTGCCTTCGACCCGCGGTCTCTCCCGGTTTCAGCCGATGAAACTCCAGTCGTAGGGCTTCCGCATGGGGCGATTCAGCCACTGGTTGGCGTCGGCATCTCCCACGAATTCCTCGCGTTCGGGATTCCACTTCAGGGCGCGCCCCAACCGGACCCCAATGACCCCCAAGTGGGCCACGCTGATCGAGCGATGGCCGATTTCCACGTCGCAGATCGGCTCCTTCCGCGACCGCACGCAATCGAAGAAGTTCGCCATGTGGTTCTCGGACTTGTACAGGCGTGTGGCCGAGGCGGGCAACGGGGTCTCGATGAGCTCGGGTTTGCTGGCCCGGAGTTCGCCCCGGCTGACGTATACCCAGCCATCCGTGCCGAGGAACTGGATTCCGTTCGGGGCCTTCTTGCCTTCGCCAACCACCCCCTGCTCGTGAATTGAGCTGTCGTCCATGATCGTCATGGTCACGCCGTTGGCGTACTTCATCTCGATCCGGTACCTGGAGGCGGCATCGTAGCCGCCCGGGATCATTTCGACCAACGACTTGCCTTCGATCTCCACCGGGCCGGACCGCTCGGTTCCGTTGCCCCACTGGGCGATATCGTTGTGGTGTGCGCCCCAGTCCGTCATCTGGCCGCCGGAGAACTGGTACCACCACCGGAAGTTCCAGTGACTGTTGTTGCCGTTGTAATCCACCATCGGCGTCTGCCCGAGGTAGTAGTCCCAGTTCAGCCCGGCCGGAACGGGCTTGGGCGGGAACGGGCCCTCGCGGGGCCCGGTGGGAAGGCCGACGATAATATGCTTGAGGGAGCCGATCCGACCGTTGCGAACGAGTTCGCAGGCCAGGCGAAAATTGCGCTCGCTGCGTTGCTGGCTGCCAACCTGCAACACCCGGCGGGCGTCACGCACCTCCTTCACGAGTCGCTTGCCTTCCCCGATGGTGAGGGTCAGCGGCTTCTCGGAATAGATGTCCTTGCCCGCGCGGGCCGCGGCCACGTTGACCAGGGTGTGCCAGTGGTCGGGCGTGCCGTTGATGATCACATGGATGTCGTCGCGCTCGAGCAGTTTCCGGAAGTCGTTGAACTTGTGCTCGGCCCCGAATTGCTTCTGCGCGTCCGCGGCGTGATTGTCGTCCACATCCGCGACCGCGATCACCTTGCCGAAATTCTTCGCCCCGTTGCAGTCGCCGCGGCCCTGACCACCGCACCCGATCAGACCGATGCCCGGCCGGTCATTGGGACCCAACGGCCTGGGGGCGGCGGCGTAACTCCGGCTTTGCTCGAGGTACCAGAGCGGCACCGCGGCCGCGGCGGCGGCGGTCTTGAGGAAACGGCGACGTGGAACGTGGATTTGGAAAGGATTCATGGGAGTCCTCACTTCAAGGAACCCGCTGGAGAGCGTCAACACGGGAGTTGCCGGAGTTGCGGCCGGAATTGGCTTTGCTCCCCGCCGGCCGGCCGTACCCTCCCCGCCGCATGCGGTTGGAGTTCACCAAAATGTCGGGCGCGGGCAATGACTTCATCCTGGCTGACAACCGGGACGGGGGTCTTCGGCCTACGCGCGCGCAGGTCGCCCAACTCTGTCACCGTCAGTTCGGGGTGGGCGCCGACGGGCTGATGCTGCTCGTCCCGGCGGCCGGGCAGCAAGCCGACTGGGCATGGCAGTTCTGGAACTCCGACGGGTCCGACGCGGAGATGTGCGGGAACGGGGCCCGTTGCTTCGCCCGCTACCTCCAAAGGGTCACGGGGTGGTCCGCCCCCACGGTGTGCTTCGAAACCGCCGCGGGCATCATCCAGGCGTCGTTCGAGGGCGAGCGGGTGACGGTGAACCTGACCCCGCCGCACACGCTCCGACTGCGGGACTCGGTGGTCACCACCGCCGGCCCGGTCGAGGTCAGTTCGCTGAACACCGGCGTTCCGCACGCCGTGGTGTTCGTGCCCGACGCCGACCACGCGATGGTGCACGAACGGGGTCGCGAACTCCGGCACCACCCCCACTTCGGCCCGCGGGGAACGAACGTGAATTTCGTCGAGATCAAGGGCCCTGGATATATCCGCGTCCGCACCTATGAGCGCGGGGTCGAGGGCGAGACCCTGGCCTGCGGCACCGGCGTGAGCGCCTGCGCCCTGGTCAGCGCCCGGCTCCACGGGTTCACTTCCCCGGTCCGGGTGCAGGTTCAGGGTGGGGATGAACTGCGGGTCGGTTTCCGCGAGGACGCGGGGGAGTTCCGGGACGTCCACCTCAACGGTCCCGCGACCTTCGTCTTCGAGGGGCGGATCGATCTGTGAGGCGCTTACGCCCCGTCGAGCGCCCCGGGGTCGGGGGCTCGGGGGCTCGCGTCCCGCGAGAATCCCGTTTCCCACGCCCGGTCCTTGTCCCATGCTCCCCGTCCCATGTTTACGGGAACCTACACGGCAATCGTCACGCCGTTCCGCGACGGCAAGCTCGATGAGGCGGGTCTCGAACGCCTGATCAAGCTGCAGGTCAAGGGAGGCGTGGACGGCATTGTGCCCGTCGGCACCACCGGGGAATCGCCCACTCTGGACTACGACGAACACATTCGGGTGGTGGAGCTCGCGGTGAAGTTCGCGGCGAGGCGGGTGAAGGTTCTCGCCGGCACCGGGGCGAACTCCACACGGGAGGCGATTCATCTCACCTGCCTCGCCGAGGCGGCGGGCGCCGATGGCTCGCTGCAGGTCGCTCCCTACTACAACAAACCCAGCCAGGAAGGTCTCTACCGCCACTTCCGCGAGATCGCCGCCGCCACGCGACTGCCCCTCGTGCTCTACAGCATTCCGGGCCGCTGCGGCATCGAGATCGCGGTCGAAACGGTTCGGCGCCTCGCCGCGGACTGCCCCACGGTGGTGGGCATCAAGGAGGCCGGAGGCAACGCCGACCGCGTCAGCCAGTTGCGCGCCGCGTGCGGGCCGCGCTTCGTGATTCTCAGTGGGGACGACGCCCTGACCCTCCCGTTCATGAGCGTGGGTGCCAACGGCGTGATCAGCGTGGCCTCCAACCTCGCGCCCAAGCTGGTGGCGCGGATGGTTCAGGCCTTCGCCCGCGGGGACCTGAAAGTGGCGCTGCGGCTGCACACCCGGCTTTACCCCCTCTTCAAGGACCTGTTCATCGAATCCAACCCGGTGCCCGTGAAGACCGCGCTCGCCCTCATGGGCCTGATCGGGGAGGAATGCCGACTGCCCCTCTGCGAGTTGAGCGCCAAGAACCGGGAAACCCTTCGGCAGACCCTCCGCGTCACTGGCCTTCTCGACTAAGCTCCCTTATGACCCGCATCGTCATCAACGGATCCAAGGGGCGCATGGGAGGGTCCCTCCTCTCCTGCGCCGCCCGCATGCCCGACCTTCACGTCGTCGCCGGCATTGACGTGGGCGATGAGTTGTCCGCCGCCGTCGAGCTCTGCGATGTGGTGGTGGATTTCAGCTTCCACTCGGTCACCCCTCGGGTGGCCAGGCTCTGCGCCGAGCAGGGCAAGGGGCTCGTCATCGGCACCACCGGACATTCCGATGCCGACAAAAACGTGATCCGTGAGGCTGCGAAAGCCATCCCGATGGTATGGGCCAGCAACTTTTCCACGGGAGTCAACACCCTGTTCTGGCTGACCCGCAAAGCCGCCGAGATCCTCGGCCCTGGGTTCGACCTCGAGGTGGTCGAGATGCACCACCGTCTCAAGAAGGATGCGCCCAGCGGGACGGCCACGACGCTGCTGGAGATCCTCGCTGAGGTCCGGCACCTCCAACTCGAAAAAGCCCTTCGGCATGGGCGCAAGGGCATCACCGGAGAACGCACGCCCACGGAGATCGGCATCCATGCCCTCCGCGGCGGCGACGTCGTCGGCGACCACACGGTCATGTTCGCCGCGAACGGCGAACGGATCGAACTCACCCACAAAGCCGGTAGCCGGGACACCTTCGCCACCGGCGCTTTGCGTGCTGCCGCCTGGCTCGTGGGCCGCCCGGCGGGGATCTACGACATGCAGGACGTCCTCGGCCTCAAACCCTAGCCCCCCTCCGACCTCCGACCTCGGATCTCCGACCTCCGACCTCGGATCTCCGCCCTCCGACCTCCGACCTCCGACTTCGGATCTCTGACCTCCGACTTCAGACCTCCGACCTCCGACCCTCACCATGCCTCTTTGGATCAAGGTCTGCGGGATCACCTCGGAAGCCGACGCCGAGGCGGCCATCGCGTCGGGAGCGGACGCCTTGGGCTTCATGTTTTATGCGCCCAGCCCGCGCTGTGTTTCACGGTCGGAGGTGCGACGCATCGTGGCGCACCTGCCGCCCTTCGTCGCCCGCGTGGGTGTCTTCGTCGATGCCACGGTCGCGGAGATCCGTCGCGCGGTTGCCGAATGTGGCCTCGACACCCTGCAGTTGCACGGTGGAGAGAGTCCGGAGTTCTGCCGGCAGTTCGCCCCGTTGGCCGTGGTGAAAGCCTTTCGCGTCAGCGGCCCTGACAGCCTCCAACAGCTCGCCGAGTACGGGAACCTGGCTTGGTTGCTCGACAGCCATGTCGCGGGATCGATGGGTGGCACTGGCCGGACCTTCGACTGGCGACTCGCGGCCACCGCGGTGAGGCAAGGCGGCCGGGTGGTGCTGGCCGGTGGGCTGACCGCGGCGAACGTTGGGCAGGCCATCACGACGGTCCGGCCTTACGGAGTGGACGTCTCCAGCGGTGTGGAATCTTCCCCGGGTCGCAAGGACCTGGAGCAGTTGCGGGCGTTCATGAGCGCCGCGCGGGCCGCCGCTGACACCGCGTAGCCGAGGAAGCAGGCGGGAGGGCCCGGAGGGCTGCCGTCAGGCGACGGCGGAAATGGCCCCCTTGGGCAGCGGGGGATTCTTCGCGGCGGCCGGACGGCCTCCGAGTTTTTCATGCACGTGCGCCGGCCAGCCGTCGGTGAAGAAACGGAACACCCAGCCCCCCTGCTCCCGGAGTCGGTGGTATCCCGCCTTGAGATCGAGGATCAGGGTGATGCGGCGGTTGGGGCAGTTCAGCTCGCCCGTGTCGTGCGTGGCCACCGGTTGGAATCCGAGCACGCGGGTGTGGAAATTGTAGGGGCTGTGAGCCTCGCCCTCGAAGATGTCCGTGACGTAGTGGGAATAGCCGCGTTCGATGGTCTCCCGGCTCGCCTGGCGCATGAGTGCGCCCACCACGACCATGTGCCGACGGTACTCCGGCAGGACGGCGAAACGCCCGATCTCGGCGATCCGGTTCCGGCGGATGAACTCGTCCAGATCCAGCCCTCCGATGGTCTTGAACCCGTACTCCCTGTAGAGTTCCAAGGGCAGATCATAGAGCACCCTGAGGGTGCCCACGGGCCGGTCCTGTTCGAGGACCACGAACCACGAAACGGCCGGGTTGCCCAGTTCGTCGTCCGGAAAGAGTTTCTCGTCGCGGGTGATCCAGTTCTTCTCCTGCTTGTAGGTGGCGCGCATGACCTCGATGGCCAGGGCGCGTTCCGCTTCGCCGGATACTCGGATCACCCGCAGTCGATCACTCAAACCCATGGTGTTTCCTCCTCGTCGAGTCCGTTTGCCAACGCTTCCCACTCAGCCGGGCGAGCTCACTCATGATCTGTCCATGACGCGCCCTCACCGCTTCGCGGCTCGGGGCGGGTCTGGGAGCCGCCGGCGGTGGCAAAGGCTCTCCCGCAAAAAGCTCCATCGGGGTTCCATCCCGGACCGGCTGATCCGTCGCGTGCCCGGGAAAGCGGATTCCCACCGGGATCACGGGGACCCCGCTCGTGAGGGACAATCGGGCCGCCCCCTCGAATCCCCGCAGGAGCCGCGCGGGGTGTCGGTTGGTGGTGCCCTCCGGAAAGATCCCCACCGAGCGCCCGTCCCGCAGTGCCACTTCCGCCTGGTCAAAGGCCGATCCGTGCCGCTGAAACCAGGGCCTGAAAACATTCAGGAATGCAGGCCTGGCCGGTTTCCGCACCAGGAGAATCGACTTCCCTGCCCGCAAGAGCGTCGCCACGCCG
>JBBQML010000253.1:0-6816 GCA_038328885.1 Verrucomicrobiota bacterium
CTATCGATCCCCGTGAAAATATCTTTGCTAGAGGTATGTGACTGTACATGGTCAGAATCGGCATCGTTTTGGCGATTATCTCGATATCTCTCATGGTTAGGGCAAATGGCTATGCCAATGCGCCTCCCCCTCTCCACCCCCCTCGACTGACCTTGAGCACCAGGCCCCGCGGACCGCGACGCCCACCGGGGATTCCGGCGAAGTGTCCCACCCTCCGAGCGGCTGGCGTTGCGCCACGGTACTCGATCGCCTCGGATTGCTCCCGCTCCATGTCGAACAGGTGCTCGAGCGCATGCAGAAGCTGTACGGACCCGGTCGGCGCCCCCCCGACTCACTGACCCAGGAGCTGGCCCTGGCCCGGGCCGCCCTGCTCCAGCTCTGGCGCCCGGCCCGCTGGCCCGTGACCGGCGGCCCGGAGAACCCCCCACCCCTCCACGTCTTCGTGGGCCCCCCGGGCTCAGGGAAGTCGACCGTCCTCTGTAAGTGGTTGGCCCAGAATGTCCTCCTCCAGGCCCAGCCCGCCCAGGTCTGGCGCCTCGACGGCCGCAGCACGAATCCTTCCGAGAGGGTGAGCCTGTTCGGCGAGATCCTTGGGGTCCGGGTGGAGCGGACCTGGAACGGCCGGAGCACGCCGGCGGTGACGGGCTTCATCGATCTGCCCGGGGCGGATTCCCATGATGCCGAGGGGCTGCAGGCCCTCGGCGAGAGTCTCGCCCGCTGGCCGGACGCGCGCGTGCACCTGGTATTGAACGCCGCCTACACGGTTCCGCTGCTGCTGGCCCAGTGCCGGGCCTTCTCCCGCCTGCCCATTCACGACCTCATCCTGACCCATTTGGATGAGGAAACGGCCTGGAGCAAGCTCTGGAACCTGGTGCTGGGGACAAATTACCCGCTCAGCCACCTCAGTGCTGGGCAAAATATTCCGGGTCGCTTCTCGGTCGCGCAGCCGGAAGCCCTCTGCGCCTCGCTCTTCGGCTGATTTTCCTCGGTTTTCAGCGGCGCCCCGGGCGCCGGTCCCTCGTGGCAAGGTCCTTGCTGAGACCCGAGGTGACCTTGAAATCGCTGAAACCACTCCTCCTCCTCGGTGCCTTGGCAGGCTTCCTCATGGGAGTCCTTCTCGGCCTCGTCAACCAAAGCGACTGGCCATCGATTCTCTGGCGCTCGACAGCCGCCGCGCTCGCGATCGCCGTGCTCATGCGGTGGTGGGGCCAACGTTGGACCGACTGCCTCCGCGCGGCCCAACAGGAACGCTTCATCGCCCTCATGGCGCAACGTCAGGAACGACAGGCAAAAAAGAACCCCCCGACGAAGAAACCATGAACGCTCCCTACTCCTGCCTTGCCGAAACGCTCCCCCCTCCGCCCAAACCCGCCGCCATCGGCCCCGCACTCTGGGACCGATACCGCCAGAGCACCGGCCCCGAGTCCGAGGGGGAGCTCGTCGAACACTACCTGCCGCTGGTCAAGACCGTCGTCGGCCGCCTGGCAATGACGCTCCCGAGCCATGTCTCCCACGAGGATCTGCACAGCGCGGGATTGATCGGCCTGCTCCAGGCCCTGCGCGGTTACCGCCCTGGAAGTGGCGCCTCCTTCGAGACCTTCGCCCGATTCCGCATCCGCGGTGCCGTGCTCGATGAACTCCGCCGCATGGATTGGGTCCCTCGCTCCGTCCACGACAAGGCGCGCAAGCTGCAGGAGGCCATCAGCGCCGTCGAGCAGCGCACCGGCCGGACCCCCAGCGAGGAGGAGATGGCCCGCGCCTTGAAGATCTCGGTCGGCGAGTACCAGGAGTTGCTCAACGAAGTCCGCCCCGCCGCCATGGTCCACCTCGACAGCGTCCTGCACCCCGAGAGCGGCGACAACGCGACACTGCACGACCACATCTCGGACGAAACCCAGGAGGGCGCCCCCGAATCCGCCTCCCGGCGGGAGTTGATCGAATTGGTGATGGGCCGCCTCGAGCACCTCCCCACGATGCAGAAGAAGGTGCTCGCCCTGTACTACTGCGAAGACCTCCGCCTGAAGGAAATCGCCACGATCTTCGGTCTCACTGAATCCCGGATCTGCCAGATCCACGGGCAGGCGATCCTGGCCATCCGCAACTTCGTGCAGCGCTACGAAGCCGCACCCGCCCCGGTATGATCATCCTGATCGGCGCCATCATCGTTCTGGGTTCAGTCCTCGGCGGGTTCATGATGTCCGGGGGCAACCTCGCCAACCTGAATCACCCGAACGAGTTCATCATCATCCTCGGCTCCGCCTTCGGCGCCATGGTGATCATGGCCCCGAAGGCTGTCCTGATGGATCTGCTCCACCAGATCATCCAGGCCCTGAAAGGGTCACCCTACAACCGGAAATCCTACGAGGACCTCTTCATGGCCCTCTACGAATTGTTCATGCTGGCCCGCCGCAACGGGATGGTCGCCCTGGAGGAGCACGTCCTCGCCCCCGACAACAGTTCGATCTTTCAGAAATACCCCTCCTTCCTGGGGAACAAGCCAGCGATGGACTTCGTCTGCGGCGGTTTGAAGCCGATCATCGATGGCCGAATCAAGCCGGACCAACTGCGCCATCTCATGGGGGTTGAACTCGAACGACTCGAGGAGGAGGCCCATGCACCGGTGGGGGTGCTGCAAACCACCGCCGATGGCATGCCGGGCTTCGGCATCGTCGCCGCGGTCCTCGGCATCGTCATCACCATGCAGTCCATCGCCGGCCCGATCGAAACGATCGGTGAAAAAGTCGCGGCTGCCTTGGTGGGTACATTCCTCGGCATCTTCTTCGCGTACGGTTTCCTCGGCCCACTGGCCACCAATCTCGGATTCGTCAACGCCGCCCGCCTCGCCTACCTCAAGTGCATCGCCGAGTGCGTCGGCAGTTTCGCCAACGGCCAGGCACCCCTCATGGCGATCGAATTTGGACGGCGTGGACTCGAATCCAGTCTGAGCCCCACCGCCGACGAACTGGAAGAGATGCTCAAGGGCGTGGGCGGCAAGAAGTAGTCGTCACCGACCCCACTCCCGCACATGGCCAAGAAACACGCTCATCACGGAGGTGCATGGAAGGTCGCTTACGCGGACTTCGTCACCACGATGATGGCCCTGTTCCTCGTGCTCTGGCTGACCGCCCAGGACACGAAAATCAAGGAGGCCATCGAGCGGTCGTTCCGCAACCCGTTCTCCTCGGTCACCAAGGAATCCGTCGGCATCATCCCCATGCCGGAAGCCCAGGCGACCCACCAGCAACGCGGCAGTTTCGACTCCCCGTCCGTCCTCCAGCTCGAACTCCTCCGCCGGGTCACCGAGGACCTCGCTAAACTCCTCCAGAGCAACAGCGAGGACCAAACGGCCGTGGACATCCAAACCACCACCGACGGCCTCCGGATCAATGTGTTCGACCGCACCCAGCGTCCCATTTTTCAACCCGGGACGATCGAGTTCACCGAGTACGGAAGCTGGATCTTCTCCACCATCGCCTGGGTCGTCACCCGCTACCCCAACTTCCTCGTGGAACTCGAGGGCCATACCGAGGCCGGAACCCCCAACCGGCGTCCGGACTACACCGCCTGGGAGTTGTCCGCCGATCGTTCCAACGCCACCCGCCGAAAGCTCATCCAGCACGGCGTTCTCCCCGCCCAGGTCTTCAAAGTCGCCGCGTTCGGCGACACCGCCCCGATGACGGGCGTACCCCCCGAGGACGAATCGAACCGCCGGGTCACCGTCATGCTCCGAACCCGCCCCCCCAACTCGCCCGAAACGCGGCCGGACGGTGAGCCACCCGCCCCGGTCACACCGAAACCATGAGCGAGCCCTTTGTTCCTTTCGCCCCTGCCCGTCCTCGGCTTAGTGGCAATGCCGACGGCTTTCGGTTGACGGTGTGGCCCCCGAACCAAACCGCCAAGGCCCCAGCACCCCTTGTCCCGCCCCCGCCAGTGCCGTCGGCCATAACCCACGCGCCCGGAAGCCACGAGCCCAAGGTGTCCGTGGAACGTGACGGCGACCGGGTCACTCGCATCCGGGTCGAGTGCGGTTGCGGGCAGGTCATCGAGCTGAACTGCGCTTACTGACCGGCCGGGTTCGGTTGTTTCGGCTCCGTCTCCATCCTCGATCGGTTCCGTTGGATCGGAACCACCTCCCCGCTTCCTTCTTCCGTGTCCGGCACTTTCTGCTGATTCGCCGGGCAAGTTTTGCCCTAAATCCGGGTGAAACCACCCCCCACTGGCCCCCGACCCTCCCACAGTGAACTGGCACATTCAGTGCTTATCAACGGTTTGATGAACGTCAGCCTTTACCAAGCGGCCGCCGGGATGAAGGCGACGGCCCGCTGGCAGGAAGTGGTCGCCGAGAACCTGGCCTCCAGTTCCATCCCCGGATACAAGCGCCAGAACATGTCGTTCGGCTCCGTGGAGGCGGGGCTGCTTGGCCCCAGCTCGGTCACCCTGCCCAACGGCTCCCGCCACTTCTCCCTGTCTGCGGCCACCGTGGGCACCGACTTCCAGCCGGGCGAGCTCAAGCCCTCCACCGGCCCTGCGGACCTCGCCATCGAGGGCCGCGGCTTCTTCGAGGTCGAGCTCCCCAACGGAAAGCGGGCCTACACCCGCGACGGCGAGTTCCACCCCACGGCCCAGGGAATCCTCGTCACCAAGCAGGGCTTCGTCTTGCAGGGCACCGACGGCCCCATCCAGCTCGACGGCGCCAACGGGAGCCCCCTCCACATCTCCTCGACGGGCCAGGTCTCCCAGGGCAGCGAACCTCGCGGCAGCGTGAAGGTCGTCGACTTCGCGGACTACGGGACCCTGGACACCCTGGGCGGCGGCTTGTACGCGCCCCGGAATCCCGCCGCCGCCGCCCCCGTCGACCAGGTTTCCGTGCGCCACGGCTACGTGGAAGGCTCGAACACCACCGTCGTCCGGGAGATGGCCGACCTGCTCTCGTCCGTGCGCCTGTTCGAAGCCAATCAAAAAGTGATCCAAGTCCAGGATGAGCGCATGGCCCGACTCATCGCCGACCTCGGCAGTCCGGTCTGAACCAAAGTAACCGGCACCCGCCCGCACCCACATGTTACGCGCCCTCTACTCGTCCGCTGCCGGCATGGAAGCCCAGCAAATGAACCTCGACGTCATCGCCAACAACCTGGCGAACGTCAACACCACCGGCTTCAAGAAGACGAAGATCGAGTTCCAGGATCTCCTCTACCAGACCACCAGCGCGGCCGGCGCCCAGCAGGGTTCCGGGAACCAACTGCCCACCGGCATCCAGATCGGCCATGGCGCCCGCGTCGCCGCCACCTCCCGCGTCTTCACCACCGGTGAGATCACCCAGACCGGTGAGCGCATGGATGTCGCCATCAACGGTGACGGCTTCTTCGAGGTCCAGATGCCCGATGGCTCTCGCGCCTACAGCCGGGCGGGCGCGTTCAAGGTTGGCTCCGACGGCACCGTCAAGACCAGCGAGGGCCTGACGGTCCTCAGCGGCTTCCAGCCCGTCCCCGCCGGCACCACCAACGTCACCATTTCCTCCACCGGCTTCGTCTCCCTGGCCGGAGCTACCGGCAACACCGACTTCCAGATCCAGCTCTCCCGCTTCATCAACCCGGGAGGGCTGGAGAGCATCGGCCACAATCTCTACCGCGAGACCCCGTCCTCAGGTCAGGCCGAGTTCGGCAGCCCCGGCGACAACGGCTTCGGCAGCCTGGAGCAAGGCTACCTCGAAATGTCCAACGTCAAGGTCGTCGAGGAGATGGTGAAGCTGATCATGGCCCAGCGCGCTTACGAGGTGAACTCCAAGGCCGTCCAAGCCGCGGACGAAATGCTCCGCGAAGGCGCCAACCTCCGACGCTAGAACCACCACCATGCGCCTGCCGCCTCTCCTCGTCCTCTGCGCCATCGTCCTCGCCACCGCCCCCGGGGGTGCCGCTGAGGTCCCGACGGCGGCGCCCGTCCTCACCCCCGCTCCCGCCCCCACCCCTTCCACCGTCACCGTCGCCGCCCTCGTGCTCCAGGCCGAGGCCCGCGTGGATCGCCAGGGAGTCTTCCTCTCCCAACTCGCCGCCGCCCCCGACGGGGCGCCCCTTCCCGCCCTCTGCCTGCTGCCCGCGCCACCCGTCGGAACGCCGCTCATCCTCACCCGCACCCAGATCCGGCAATTGCTCGCCCAGCCCGAATTCGGAATCGCGGTCAGCAACTGGTCCGGTCCGGACCGCGTTCTCGTCACCCGCCGCGTCCGCCCCCTCGGCGAAGGCGAGCTGAAGGATCTCCTGACCGCTGCCTTGCAAACGGGTTATGTCCAGGATCGTGGCGACCTGGAACTTCGCTTCGGCCGCCCCTGGACCCCGGTCCAGATCCCCGACGAACCCTTCACCATGCGCCTGCTGGACCTGCCCAGCAGCGGACTCAGCCCGCTCCTGCTGGTCCGCTTCGAACTGCTGACCGGCACCGAATCCGCCGGTTCCTGGCAGGCGGTGCTCCAGGCCCGGGTCTGGCGCGAAATCTGGGTCGCCCGCTCCGCCCTGCGCCGCGGTCAACAACTCCAGGAAACCGAACTGACCCGCGAACGCCGCGACGTGCTCACGCTCCGCGAACCGCTGGCCGATCCCACCTTCGACGGCGCCGCCCAGCAGCTCACCGAAAGCCTCTCCATCGGCGCCCCCCTCTACCAACGCCACCTCCGCCTGCAACCCGTCATGCGCCGCGGCCAGAGCGCCGAGGCGCTGCTCCAAGATGGCGCCATGAACCTGGTGATGAAGGTCGAGGTGCTCGAAGACGGCGCCCCCGGCCAGGTGATCCGCCTCCGCAACCCCATCTCACGACGCGAATTGC
>JBBQML010000254.1:0-6792 GCA_038328885.1 Verrucomicrobiota bacterium
TCCAGCTCGGCCCGCCCCTGCGCAACCCCTGGTTCGGCGCCGAGATGCTCGACTGCGGCACCGAAGTGCGTCCCTGACGTCCCCTGCCCGCGGACCCCGACGAGTTGAGGCCCGCCCCCCACCCCGCCATGATTTCCCACCTCATCGAATGGTCGCTCAGGAACCGGTTCCTGGTCCTCTGCGGTCTCCTCCTGTCGGTCGCCTGGGGCGTGAAAGCCCTGCGCAGCACTCCGGTGGACGCCATTCCGGATCTCTCCGAGAACCAGGTGATCGTGTTCGCCGACTGGATGGGCCGTTCCCCCCAGGAAGTGGAGGACCAGGTCACCTACCCGCTGTCGGTCAACCTCCAGGGCCTCGCGGGCGTGAAGACCGTGCGGGCGCTGTCCATGTTCGGGTTCTCCTTGATCACGGTGATCTTCGAGGACGAGACCGACAACTACTTCGCCCGCGCCCGCGTGCTGGAGCGGCTCAGCTATCTCGGCACCCTCATGCCCCCGGGTGTGGTGCCGCTGCTCGGCCCGGATGCCACCGGCCTCGGCTGGATCTACCAATACCACCTCGCCGTGGACCCCGCCGCCTCACCGCGCGGCGGCTATGACCTCGGCGAACTGCGCGCCGTCCAGGACTGGTTCGTGCGCTACCAACTCCAGTCCGTGCCGGGTGTGGCCGAGGTCGCCAGCCTCGGGGGCTTCGTCAAGCAGTACCAGATCGAGGTGAGCTCCCTGAAGATGCGCGCCGCGGGGGTGTCGCTGAAGCAGGTGATGGACGCCGTCGCCGCCAACAACCTCAACGTGGGGGGCAAAGTCATCGAGGAAAACGGCCTCGAATTTGTCGTGCGCGGCGTCGGCCTGGTGAAGTCCCTCGCGGACCTCGAGCAGATCGCCGTCGCGGAGATGAACGGCACCCCGGTCCTGCTGCGCGACCTCGCGACCCTGCAACTGGGCGGCGATTTCAGGCGGGGCACCCTGGACGTCAACGGCCACGAGACCGTCGGCGGCATCGTCGTGATGCGCACGGGCGAGAACGCCATGGAGGTCATCCGACGCGTGAAGGAGAAGATCGCCCAACTCGGCCCGAGCCTGCCGCCCGGCGTCGCGATCCGGGCGTTCTACGACCGCAGCGACCTGATCGAGCGGACCATCGACACCCTGCGCCACGCGCTTCTCGAGGAGGTGATCCTCGTCACCCTCGCCCACATCCTCTTCCTCTTTCATTTCCGGAGCATCCTGATCGTCACCATCCCGCTACCCGCCTCGATCCTGATCTCGTTCATCCTGATGCAGCAGTTCGACATCAGCTCGAACATCATGTCCCTGGCCGGCATCGCGATCGCCATCGGCGTGCTGGTCGACGCTGGCATCGTGATGACCGAGAACGTCATCCGCCACTGCGAGCAGGCGGAGGAGGAGAAGGGCCGCCGGCTCGGCACCGGCCCCGCGCGCCTGACGCCCGAGGAGACCTTCACCGTCACGCTGGAGGCCGCGCGCGTGGTGGGGCGCCCGATCTTCTTCGCCATGGCCATCATCATCCTGGCCTTTGTGCCGGTGTTCGTGCTGACCGGGCAGGAGGGGAAGCTGTTCCACCCGCTGGCGTTCACCAAGACCTTCGCCTGCATCGGCGCCACGCTCCTGGCCGTGACCGCGGTCCCGGTGCTGTGCTCCCTGCTCATCCGCGGTCCCTTCCACCGCGAGGAGGACAACTGGATCATGAAGGTGCTCCTGGCGATCTACGACCCGGTCCTGAACTGGTCCTTGCGCCACCGCGCGATGGTCGTCACCGGTGCCGCCGCGATACTCGCCTCCGCCCTGCTGATCGCCTTCGGCCTCCCCCGCCCTCTCCAACTGGCCACCGCCCGCGCCGTGGGGGGAGCCGCCACCGGGGCCGCGGAGACCAACGAAATCCAGCAACTGGCCGCCTTCCAATCCCGCCACCCGCGCCTCGCCGGCCTGGTGAAGGGGATCGGGAGCGAGTTCATGCCCACCCTCGAGGAGGGATCCCTGCTCTACATGCCCGTGCTCCTCCCCAGCACGTCACTCCCCGAGGTGAAGCGCATCATGGCCTGGCAGGACCGCACCATGAGCCTCGTGCCCGAGGTCGCTTCGGTGGCCGGCAAGCTCGGCCGCGCCGAGACCGCCACCGACCCCGCCCCGGTCGAGATGATCGAGACCACGATCATGCTCAAGCCCAGGGACCAGTGGCGGCCCGGCATGACCAAGGCCCAACTGGTCGCCGAACTGACCGCGAAGATGACCGCCGTGCCCGGGTACGTGCCCGGCTTCCTCCAGCCGATCGAAAACCGTATCCTGATGATCAGCACCGGCATCCGCGCCCAGGTCGGGGTCAAGATCCTCGGGGACAACCTCGACGCTCTCCAACGCAAGGCCTTTGAGATCGAACGCGTGGTCCGCGAAGTGCCCGGCGCCACCGGCGTCGCGCCCTCGCGCGTCCAGGCCAAACCCTACCTGGAGATCGTCATCGACCGGCGGGCAATCGCCCGCTACGGCCTGAGCGCCCGCGACGTCTTCGAGGCGGTGGAGACCGGACTCGGAGGCGCGAACGTCACCACCACGATCGAGGGCCGCGAACGCTTCCCGATCCAGGTCCGGCTGGAACGGCATGAACGCGAGGACCCTGAAAGGCTCCGCGAAGTCCTGGTCAGCACTCCGTCCGGACACATGATCCCCCTGGGTCAACTCGCCACCTTCCAGCGCGTGATCGGCCCCTCCGAGATCGCGAGTGAGAACGGCCGACTCCGGCTCTTCGTGCAGGCGAACGTCCAGGACCGCGACCTGGGGGGCTTCGTTGCCGACATCAAGGAACGCGTGGCCCGCGAGGTGACCCTCGAACCCGGCATGACGCTCGAGTACAGCGGCCAGTACGAGAACCTGCTCCACGCCCGGGAGACCCTGAAGGTGATCTTCCCCGTCGTGCTCCTGGTGATCTTCCTCCTCCTCTACATGATCTACCACTCGGTCAAGGAGGCCGCGCACGTGCTCCTCGCGGTCCCGTTCGCGCTCAGCGGGAGCGTCTTCCTGCAGTACTACCTCGGTTACCCGTTCAGTGTCGCGGTCTGGGTCGGGTACATTTCCCTGTTCGGCATCGCCATCCAAACCGGCGTCGTGATGGTGGTCTACCTCGAGGAGTTCCTCGCCCGGAAGAAGGCCGAACGAGGGGGCGCGTTCTGCCGGGAAGACCTGATTCAGGCGATCAAGGATGGGGCCCGGCTCCGCCTCCGTCCGAAGGTCATGACCGTGGCGACGACCATCGCCAGCCTCCTGCCGATCATGTGGAGCGACCGCACCGGCGCCGAGGTGATGAAACCGCTCGCGGCTCCCGTGATCGGCGGCACGATCAGCAGCATGCTGCACATCCTGATCGTGACCCCGGTCCTGTTCGCCTGGCTGCGTGAGCGCGAACTCAAGGCCGCAACACCCCCTCCGGACGCCGGAGCCTCGTGAATCGCCGATTTGCCGCGGCGGCAAGCCTGGGGCATCCTCCCCGTCCTGTATGTCCGCCCCCACCCCCCTGACCCCTCCCACGGCAAACGGGTTCCTGCCGATGACCCGTGCCGAGATGACCGCCCGGGGCTGGGAGGAGCTGGACGTCCTGATCCTCACGGGAGATGCCTACGTGGATCACCCTTCCTTCGGGGCTGCGATGATCGGTCGTGTGCTGGAGGCCGAGGGGTACCGGGTCGGCATCATCGCCCAGCCAGACTGGAAGCACATCGAGTCCATCCAGGGCATGGGCCGTCCGCGCCTCTTCTGCGGCGTCACCGCGGGCAACCTGGACTCGATGCTGTCGAACTACACGGCCGCCCGCCACAAGCGCAAGGACGACGTCTACAGTGAGGACGGCGCGCCCGGGAAGCGGCCGAACCACGCCGGGGTGGTCTATTCGCAGATGTGCCGCCGGGCGTTCCCCGGCCTCCCGGTCGTGCTGGGCGGCATGGAGGGGTCCATGCGTCGCGTGGCGCACTACGACTACTGGGAAGACAAGCTCAAGCCGTCGATCATGGCGGACGCGAAGGCGGACATCCTGGTGTACGGCATGGGCGAAGTGGCGGTTCGGGAGATTGCGAAGCGGCTGCGGGCGGGCAACCGTGACCTGGGCGGCATCCGCGGCACCGCACTTTTTCTGGGTGCCAAAGCCACGGCGACCGCCGACTTCTCCGACTGCCTCCACTTGCCGTCGTGGGAGGCACTCCAGGCCGATCACAAACTGCTACTGCGGCTGACGAAGGTCGTGGAGGCCCAGCAGACGCCCTACTCCGGCCGGCGCCTGGTGCAGATGCACGGCAACCGCGCCCTGCTGCAGGAGGCTCCGGCGTTTCCGGTCGATGGCCCGGACCTGGATGCCTTGTACGAGCTGCCGTTCATGCGGCTGACGCATCCGTCCTACCGGGGGAAGGTCCCCGGGTTCGCGACCATCAAGGACTCGATCATCGTGTCCCGCGGTTGTCCCGGCGGATGCACCTTCTGCGGCCTGGGGTTTCACCAGGGCAAGTTCCTCTCCAGCCGCAGCGTGGATTCGGTGCTCAAGGAGATCCGCAAGCTGACCGAGAGCGCGACATTCAAGGGCACGGTCTCCGACCTGGGCGGCCCCACCGCCAACCTCTACGGCGCCCAGAACGGTCACGTGGACGCCTGCAAGAGTTGCCACCGGCCGAGTTGTCTCTGGCCGAGCATCTGCCCGCACTTCGGCATCGACGAGCAGAAGGGGTTGGATCTCCTCCGCGGCTCCCGCGCCCAGCCCGGGGTGAAGCATGTCTTCGTGCAGTCCGGGATCCGCATGGACGTGGCCCTGCGGACGCCGGAGTACCTCAAGGAACTCGTGCAAAACCACGTGTCGGGACACATGAAGGTGGCCCCGGAGCATCTGCACCCGGAGGTGCTCCGCCGGATGCGCAAGCCCGCGGGGGATTTCCCCAAGTTCCTGGAAAAGTTCGAGGAACTCAGCGAGGAGAGCGGCAAGCAGCAGTACCTGGTGCCGTATTTCATCTCGAGCTTCCCGGGCTGCACCGAGAAGGAAATGGGGGCGGTCGAGCAGTTCCTCAAGGACGAGAACTGGAACCTCCAGCAGGTGCAGGACTTCATTCCGCTGCCCATGACCGGTTCCGCCGCGATGTACGTCACGGGCCTGGACATCAATTCCGAGCAGCCCATCCCGGTCGTCCGCAACGCCGGAGACCGGGAGCGGCAGAAGCGCATGCTCCGGCCGAACCAGGAGCCGCGTGCCCGTGGCAAGTGGGAGGAACCGCTGGACATCGTCGACTGACGGTGGGTTCCGTGTTTCGTGGTCGATCCCGCCCTTCCGGAATTGCCGCCCGGTACCGGAGCAAGTATGAGAGGGCCATGCCTCCCACCTCCGGAGTCTCCCGCCGGCGTTTCATCCAAGGCGGGCTTGCCATGGGCGCCTCCTCACTGGCCTTTCCAACCCTCATTCCCTCGGGCGTCCTGGCCGCGGAGGGTCGACCCGGCGCCAACGACCGCATCGGCATTGGCTTCATCGGCATGGGTCGCCAGGCTTCGGGGCTGCTCTCGGAGTTGAGCCGGCTCCCGGAGGGCCGGGTGGTGGCGGTGGCCGATGTCAACCTTCCCCGCGCCGAGGCCGTGGCCACCCGGCACCAGGCGCCGGCGTTCCAGGATTACCGCCGCCTGCTCGACCGGCGGGACGTCGATGCCGTCATCACCGCGACGCCGGAGCACTGGCGCGTCCTTATCTGCACGCAGTCGTGCCAGGCCGGGAAGGACGTCTACGCCGAGAAACCCCTCTCGCTCACCATTCGGGAAGGCCGGCTGATCGTCGAGGCGGCGCGGCGGCACGGGCGCGTGTTCCAGACCGGCAGCCAACAGCGGTCCATGATCCGCAACCGCATCGGCTGCGAGTTTCTCCGCAACGGGGGCGCGGGCCGCATCCAGCGGGTCATCGCCCACAACTACCCCAGCCCGTGGTTGGATGCCTTGCCGTCCGCTCCGGTCCCCGCCGGCCTCGATTGGGAGATGTGGTGCGGCCCGGCACCCAAGGTGCCCTTCAACCCGGATCTCTACACCCCGCGGGCCAATCCGGGCTGGCTGTCGTTCCGCAGCTATTCCGGCGGCGAGATGACCGGTTGGGGTGCTCACGGGCTCGACCAGGTGCAGTGGGCACTCGGCATGGATGACTCGGGCCCGGTGGAGCTCTGGACGGAGGGGCCGGCCTGGGCGCCGCCAACCTATGCGGCCGCCGAGTCGGCGGAACGCGGCAACCAGCTCTGCAGCCAGTCGCGGGTTTCCTTCAAGTACGCCAACGGCGTGACCGTCGAGTTCGGCGATGCGCCGATGGGCGGGGCCGTGTTCCATTGCGAGCGCGGTATCGTGAAAATCAACCGGGGTGTGTGCGAGTCCGAGCCCCACGAACTCATCGAGGCAACCATCCAGAATCGACCCAAGGGGGTGAACGAAAGTCACCTCAAGAACTGGTTGGATTGCATCAAGACCCGCGGGACCCCGGTGGCGGACGTCGAGATCGGTCACCGATCGGCGACCGTGTGTCATCTGGGGAATATCGCCCGGTGGACCGGGCGGCGTCTGCGCTGGGATCCCGTGGCGGAGCGGTTCCCCGACGACGCCGACGCGAACCGCTACCTCGACCGTGAGCGCCGGGCTCCCTGGGCGCTGCCGTCGGCGGTTTGACCACGGCGGCCTGGGTCAAACCGCCCAGCCATCGACCACATCGCCATGCGAGCCCCGATACCCAAAGCCAGCAGCGGCACGGCCGCCACCAGGGCCCTGGTGGGCATCTGGACCCTCT
>JBBQML010000255.1:0-6762 GCA_038328885.1 Verrucomicrobiota bacterium
TCCTGCAGTCCCGCGGGTCGGGCGACCAAGGCGGAGGCAAGCAGCAGCAGAACCGGCGGGGCGAGGCGGCAAATCACGACTGGAGCCTACGCGGAGAGGGTCGGCCGAGGGAAGCCTGAGCGGGGGACCGGTTTCCGGGCGGGGTGGGTTGGACGGAAGTGCGGCGGGGTGTTCATGACCGCTTTGTGAGAGGAGGTCAAAGGAGGAGGCGGGCGCCCGAATTCGCTGGCCCAGACCACGAGCGTCGAATCCAGCAGGCCTCGTGGCTGGAGCATGCCACCAGGGGAGAGCTTGGCCAATCCCCGGACCTCAGTCCTCAGCCGGCGGCCGGCACTGTCCCTCCGCCGCGAAGCGCTCTGGCCTTTGAAGCGCGGGGTGCGGCACACTGCCGGGCTCTGAGATATGTCTGCCGACCCGCGCATCGATGAACTGAAGACGCTGCTGCCGCGCTGCCTGCTGCACGATTGGGTGCGGCTGGGGGCGCGCTTGGTGCGGGTGCTGCGTGACCCTCATCACGCGGCTCGCCACGATGCCCTGATCGATCGCCTGCTGGCGCGGGCCCGCGCCTCGGTCGAGTTGCGCGAATGGCGTGCCGGCCATGTGCCGGTCGTGTCCTACCCGCCGGACCTGCCGATCACGGCGCGCAAGGACGACATCATCGAGGCGATCCGGCGGCACCAGGTGGTGGTGCTGGCCGGAGAAACCGGCTCCGGCAAGACCACGCAGATCCCGAAGATGTGTCTCGAGGCGGGCCTGGGAATCGAGGCGAAGATCGCGTGCACCCAGCCCCGGCGGGTGGCGGCCCTGTCCATCTCCCGTCGAGTGGCGGAGGAACTCAACGTGGATTGGGGTCGGGAGGTGGGCAGCAAGGTCCGGTTCGACGACCGCTCGAGCCCGGAGACGTTCATCAAATTCGTCACCGACGGCATGCTGCTGGCGGAATTGCAGGGCGACCCGGAGCTGTCGGAGTACAACGCGATCATCGTCGACGAGGCCCATGAACGGAGCCTGAACATCGATTTCCTGCTGGGTCACTTGAAGGGCCTGTTGCCGCGCCGGCCCGACCTGAAGCTGGTGGTGACCTCGGCGACCATCGACACCGCGGCGTTCTCGCAGGCGTTTTGGGATGCGCCGGTGATCGAGGTTTCCGGGCGGATGTTCCCGGTGGAGTTGGTGTATGCGCCGCTGGATGCCGAGTCGGAGGAGCGCGGGGACCTCACCTACATCGACGCCTCCGTGCGGGCGGCGGAACAGGCGCTGACCTCGCCGGGTGCCGGGGACCTGCTGATCTTCCTGCCGAGCGAGCGCGATATCCGGGAGGCGTCCGACCAGTTGGAGGGGCGGTTTGGCCGCGAGGTGGAGGTCATTCCGCTGTATGGGCGGCTGAGCGCCGGGGACCAGCAGCGGGCGTTCCTCCCCACCGCACGGACCAAGATCGTGGTGGCGACGAACATCGCCGAGACCTCGCTGACCATTCCCGGCATCCGTTACGTGATCGATGCCGGGCTGTCGCGGATCAGCCGGTATAACCCCCGCACCCGGACCCGGCGCCTGCCCGTCGAGCCGGTCTCGCAGAGCAGCGCGCGGCAGCGCCAAGGGCGGGCGGGTCGCGTGCGGGACGGGGTCTGCATCCGGCTGTATTCCGAGGAGGATTTCCTGGCGCGCCCGGCGGAGACGCAGCCGGAGATCCAGCGGGCGAACCTCGCGGAGGTGATCCTGCGGATGAAGGCGTTCCACCTGGGGGACATCGAGACCTTCCCGTTTCTCAACCCGCCGACGCCCGCCGCGATTCGGGCCGGGTACACGCTGCTGCATGAGTTGGGGGCGATCGACGAGAAGCGCGACTTGACCCCGCTCGGTCGGGACCTGGCGCGGCTGCCCATCGACCCGACCCTCGGTCGGATGCTGCTGCAGTCCCAACAGGAGCATGCCACGCACGAGCTCCTGATCATCGCGGCGGGACTCAGCGTGCAGGACCCGCGGGAGCGGCCGATCGAACAGAAGGAGGCCGCGGACACGGCGCACCGGCGTTTCGTCGACGCCCGGTCGGACTTCCTGACGTTGCTGAACCTTTGGAACGCGGTGCACGACGAGTGGGAGACCCTGCGCACCCAGAACCAGCGCCGAAGGTTCTGCCGGGCGCACTTCCTGTCCTACACGCGCATGCGCGAGTGGCAGGATCTGTACACGCAGTTGCTCGAGGCGCTGGAGGAGCGGGGCAACGTGCGGTTGAACGACAGCACGGCCGAGTACGGGCCGATCCATCGCTCGATCCTGGCCGGCTTGCTCGGGCATGTGGGGTGCCGCAAGGAACGCAACACCTACCGAGGTGCGGGGAATCGCGAGGTGGTGGTATTTCCCGGGTCGGCGCTGCACTCGCGCGGCGAGCCGCCCCGCCGTCCCGGTGCCCGTGGAGAATGGGGGGCTCCCGGAGCCGAGATCGGGGCCCGACCGCGTCCGGCCGGGCAGCCCGCGTGGATGATGGCGGGCGAGATCGTTGAAACCTCGCAGTTGTTCGCCCGGACGGTGGCCGGCATCGAGCCGGAGTGGATCGTCAGTCTCGCTCCCCACCTCTGCAAGGTGACCCGCCGCAACCCGCGTTGGAGCCGGAACGCCGGCCGGGTGCTGGTGGAGGAAATCATCACCCTCCACGGCCTGGAGGTGCTCCGGCGCAAGGTGGCGTACGCGAATCACGAGCCGCGCGAGGCGACGTCGATCTTCCTGCGTTCCGCTCTCGTCGAGGAGGGGTTGCTGGGATCCACCGAGGAGGAGATCGACTTCGAACCTGCGGAACCGAGGGCAGGGCGCGCGGCGGGCGGAAGGCACCTCCCGGCGGTCCCGGCGCCGCCGGATCTTCGACGCGCAGTGGTCCCGCCGCAGTACGGATTCATCGAACACAACCGGCGCGTCCGGCAGACGGTGGAGAGCTGGCGGACGCGGCTGCGGCGTTCCGTTGGGGGCGACGCGGACGAGGCCCTGCTCCGCTGCTACGTCGCACGGGTCGGCGAGTCGACGGTGGCCTCGGTGGACGAACTCAACCGGTGGCTGCGCGAGAACGGCGGGCCGGACGCGTTGTTCGTCACCGAGACCGATCTCACGGGTGGCGAGGCGCCTGCCACGGAGGACGGTGCTTTTCCGCCGGCGGTGGAGGTGGGTGGGGCGGCCGTTTCGTTGAGCTATGCCTACGCCCCGGGTGAGACCTGGGACGGGGTGACGCTGCGACTGCCCGCGGAGGTCGCACGCACGGCGACCGCGGCCAGCGTGGCGTGGTCGGTGCCCGGGCTCCGAGCTGAGTTGGCGTTGGAACTCCTCGGGTCCCTGACCAAGACGTCCCGCCGCGCGCTGCAGCCCTTTGCTCCGAAGGTCGAGGAGATCGTCCGGGACCTTCGCCCCGAGGGGCCCACCCTGGCCCATGACCTGAGCCGGTTCGTGCGGGAACGCTACGGCGTGACGGTGCCGGTGAGCGAATGGCGTCCGGAGTCGTTGCCGGCGCATCTGCGGCCGCGCATGGAGGTCGTGGGGCCCGACCAGCAGCCGCTGGCCGCGGGCCGCGATCTCCTGGAGTTGCGGGAGGCGTTGCGCCGGGCGGAGGCCGAGGCGCTGGTGCGGGCGCAGGCTGCGCTCAGTACCCGACCGCCGGCCGGTTTGACTGGGATGGCGACCCGCCCGGGCGTGCGGACCGCGACCGCCGCGGTGGCGCCGAGCGAATGGGAACGGGTGGCGCGGGAGTGGGAGCGACCGGCGATGACCGCCTGGAGTTTCGGGGACCTGCCCGAGCGTCTTACGGTCGGTGAACATGGCGGGCTGGTGGTCCACGCCTGGCCGGGGCTGCAGGGAGAGGAAGGCGCCGTGAGCGTGCGCTTGTTCCGGAGTCCGGAATCCGCGCGCGTGGCCAGTCTCGCCGGGGTCCGGCGCCTGGTGGAACTGGCGCTCGGGAAGGACCTCGGATGGCTGCAACGGGACCTGCGGGCGCTGCAGCGTCTCGCGCTGCTCCACGCTTCGCTCGGTCGGATCGAGGAGTTGGAAGAGAGCGCCTTCGAGCACGCCCGCCGACTGATTCTCCCGGCGGCGCCGCTCCCGGCGCTCACGGAGGCCGCGTTCACGGCGGCGCTCGAACAATCGCGCTCCCGGGTGCCGGGCCTCGCGACCCAGTTGATGGACCGGATCACGGCGATTCTTCAGTCGCGGCAGTTGGTGGCGGTGAAGTTGGGCGAGGTGCCGGTTTCGACGGCGTCGTCCGCGGCAATCGCGGGGGGGTCCAAGGTTGGGCCCGCCCGGTCGCAGACCTTGAAGGACCTTGGTCAACTGGCACTGCCGGTGGCGGCGCGAGCAGGAAAGGGGGCAGGGTCGGGGGCGGGACCGGCGGTGGGGTTGGCGGCGGAATTGAGCGCACTGCTGCCGCCGCGCTTCCTCGACGTCATTCCGTTCGACCGGTTGCCGCAGTATCCGCGTTACCTCAAGGCGCTGCTGCTGCGCGCGGAGAGGGCGGCGCTCAACCCCACGAAGGATCGGGAGCGGGCCGCGCAATTGGCGCCCTACGTGGCCACCTTGGCGAAACTTCGGGCGGCGCGCGAAGTGCCCGCGGACGCCCGGCAGGGGATCGAGGAGTTCCGGTGGATGGTCGAGGAGTTCAGGGTCTCCCTCTTCGCCCAGGAACTGGGCACGCAGATGCCGGTGTCGCCGAAGCGACTGGACCAGCACCTCGAGAAGCTGCGGTTCCTCGTGGGGTCATAGGCCCTCGCGATCTCAGAGAACCACGACGCGATCCATGGTCGCGCCTGCCACGGCCCTCACGGCAATGGCCTGGTCGAAGGTCACCAGGCAGCCACTGTGCGTGATGGCCGTCGCCAGCAGGTAGAGGTCGGGCAGGTGCTTCGTCGACACTGCGGAGGCAAGGTTGAACCTGGAGGAGTCGCGCAGCGACAGGGTGTCGGGCCAGAACTCGTGGTCGGTACTCGTCGCCAGGGCCTGCAACCTCGCCGCGAGATCCGCCGTAGGAAAGTGAGCGGTCCGGCTGTAGTGCAGGGAACCCATGATCCGGATCATGCCGTTTTCCGTCAGGGGACAACTTGCCCACGACTGCCCTGACGCGCCCCACCATTCGTGCGCTCGCCGATGGAAGGCGTGGTCTGGGTCTCGAACAAGGCGATCAAGACATTGACGTCGAGCAGGTGGCGGATGACCTCAGATCCCTTCCTCCTCCATGAGGCGCTGCACGTGGGCGTTGGTCACGATCTCGCCCCGCGACCTCACGACGGGGATCTTGTTCTTGCAGGCATACCCGGGGGCCCCGGCTCCGGGTCCGACTCCCGGAGAGGGCTCGGCCAGGGCCTTGCGGAAGAGCTCGGAGAGGACCTTGCCGGCGGTCTTGCCCTCCTTGGCCGCCAGTTCCTTGGCGGCGCTGAGAACATCGTCATCGATGTCCAACGTCGTTCGCATGCACTTGATGCTGCCACACCAGATGCTGGGTTCAAGGCGGGAGGCGAGTGCGTGTCAAACTGCCAAAGCCTCAGAACTCCTGATCCCATGCACGAAAGCGGGTGCCGCTGTGGAACAGGTGAGGGGGATGGTGGCCGGGGTGGTGCTGGCGGATGCCAGTCGGGCACGGGAGCGCTGCAGGACTTGCTCGCGCACGCGCTGGTTGGTCGCGGCCGCCCCCCCGAGGCGGAACGCACCGACCAGGTCCTCGGAGGCGAACCGGCTTCGAACATTGGCATCCGGCCGCTCGAGGTCCTGCTGGATCAGGCCGCGGACGTAGCCCGCCCGATCCAAGCCCAAACGCGCGGCCCTGGCCTCGGCTCGGCTCAACAACCCCGGATCGATGCTCACGGTGAGCACCACTGACATATAGTAGCGAATAAAGAACCGTGCCCTTCGTGTAAAGCGCCGGTTGGCCGCAGCTCACTGGCCGGCGGCTGCCAGCCGCGATCAAGCATGGAAGAGGGTGATGGGTGACCCCATTGCTCCTCCATGGCTCGTCACTTGCACCGGCCGCGGGGTCATCACCCGGCTGACGGTCTGCTCCTGCCTCTCCTGCCCACCCACCGCCGCGCCCATCCTGCCTCCCTACCACTGGCGGAAGACCACGCAAACCCTGGTCCGGTCCAGAACCGCGAACTCCTGCGCGCCCCAGGGCTTCTTCGCCACCCTGCTCGAGTTTGGATGGAGCAAGTCGGGTCGCTTCGACGAGATCTCCTGGTAGAGCGCGTCGATCGTGTCGGTTTCGATGGCGATTTCGGGTCGATCCTTCGCCGCGTACTCCGGGCTTTCGACGACGTAGGCCTTGGCTCCATCCCGGGCCACCACCGCGAGGGACCCCTCCTGGTGGAGCACTTTGAACCCCAGACCATCCACGAAGAGGTCCAGCCCTTCGCTCATCTGGTTGAAGAACACTTTCGGCACCAGGCGCGTCATCATGATGGCTTCTCTCTGCGTTCGTGCGTCGACGTCTTCTTTGAACGACGCCGGCCGCGTGCCGACCGTCGCGTTTTCGAGCACGCCGCGGAAACTGCACTGTGCAAGTGACCTGTCCAGCGGAGATTTTCACCGCGGCAGTCCTCATTTTGACCGGCAGTTCTGCTAGACGGGCCCGCGGGTCGGGCCCGCCATGCAGACCGCCGGAGCAGCGGACAGCCCGCAGGCACCGAAAGGCGGTTCCGAGGCAACGGAATCCTTCAGGAAACCGCCGGCGGAATCCAAAATGAGAACTGCTGGAGGCGGTTTCACCGGGCTGGCCACGTGCGGGGCCGGCTGCTACAAGAC
>JBBQML010000256.1:0-6747 GCA_038328885.1 Verrucomicrobiota bacterium
TCGGGTTCGGCAAGCTCGGCGGTTGCGAACTGGTGTACGGGTCCGACCTCGACCTGGTCTTCGTGGCCCCTGACCGCACCCGGAACCTGGCACGCCTGCAGGCTCTCGCCGGTGAGGTCATCGACCTCCTGAACCGGCGCACCGACCAGGGTGCGGTCTTCGTCCTGGACACGCGGCTTCGGCCGGATGGGGAGAAAGGGTTGTTGGTGAACCTCCTGAAAGCCCACGAGGCCTATTATCGTGAGCGCGCCCAACTCTGGGAGATCCAGGCCCTCACGCGCGCCCGGGCGGTAGGCGGCGACACCGCCACGGGGGTGGCATTCGAGGCCCTGGCACGTCGGCTCACCAATTTCCGGGAACCCGACCTGCCCCTCGCTGCCTTCGCCGCTGACTGGCGCCGGCAGGTGGCCCGGATGCGCGGTCGGATCGAACGTGAACGCACGCCCCGCGGGCGGGAGTCGCTCGCCTTCAAGACCGGCGCCGGGGGACTGGTGGACGCCGAATTCCTGGCCCAGGTGCTGGCCATGGAGGGAGGCTGGTTCGAGCCGAACACCTTCCTCGCCCTCCAGCAGGCCCGCGAGCGGGGCGCCCTGGGGGTGACCCAGGCGGACGGCCTCATCCAGGGCTTCCGGGAACTCCGAAGGATGGAATCCATCCTGCGTCGCTGGAGCTTCGAGGGCGAATCGGTCCTGCCCGACGACCCCGCGCCGCTCAACCGGGTCGCCGTCCGCTGCGGCTACGCGGACACCGCCACGTTCCTAGCCGACGTGGCTCGCTGGCGCAGGCAGATCCGCGAGGTGTACCAGGCGCTGCTTCCCGAAGCGTGAAGCGCACCAGGGAAGCAGGCCAGGGAAGCAGGCTCACGCGGAGGCGCGGAGAGCGCGGAGAAGACCGAGGGGGGATTTGGGGATGGGCCATCCTGGCCCCCTCGGCTCCGCGCCCTCCGCGTTCCGCGTGAGCCCACCCGCCTGGCCTAGCGAACCTGTCCCGCGGCGGAAGGGACCTGGTTCGTCGTGAGCGCGGACGCCTCGATCACGCCGACGAGTCGGCGCCCCGCCTCGGTCACGGGCGGTCGCCGCCCGAACAGGACCTCCTCCGCGTCCACGCCGTAGAGGGCCTCGTTGGCATCCGTGTCGGGGCTCAGCGCCCCACCCTCCACGGCCAACCCGCCATAGAGACCGGCGGTATCCGCGTAATTGAGGACATCGGCTCCGAGCGGGCTGGTCTTGGCCTCATCTCCCAGGGTTCGTGGTCCCGAGGTCACGCGCAGCCCCACCCCGAAGCGAAACTGGTTGGTGCGCACCGCCTGGATGGCCGCATCGGACATCAGCACCTGAACGAAGGTGGCGTTCTGCCAACCGGCCAGGAGCCCCAACCCTCCCTCCCGGCTGCGGTAGATCGCGGGCGCGCCCCAGCCCGGCCCATCCTTCACCAGCACGATCCCCCGCCCCGACTTGCCACCCAGGATGAAGCCGGCGCGTGTTTCGCGCACCACGACCAACCCGCGCGCTTCGCGCAGGATTTCCGCGGGAATCCGGCGCGCCGGATCGTACTGCAGCAATTCGAAGCGGACTGCCAACTCCTCGAGGTACAGTTCGGCGCGCTGACGCTCGCGCGCCTCGCGCGCCTCGCTCGCGCCCAACGACGCTGGCCAACCCGGGCCGGACAGACCGGCGACGAACAGCCAGAGGCTGACCCAACCCAAGGTCAGCCGCGAGGCGCGGGGCGCGCAGGGAAACAAGCTCACGACACCGAGGGTAGCCCCGCCAGCGCCAAGGCCAACTCCTGATGATCGTAATCCTGGTCCACCAGCTTCCCGGCCCGGTAGTCCATATAAGCCTGCATGTCGAAATGACCGTGGCCGCAGAGATTGAAGAGGATCGCCCGGCTGACACCCTCCTCACGGCAGCGCACCGCCTCGTCGATGGCACCGCGCACCGCATGGTTGGCCTCCGGCGCCGGCAGGATGCCCTCGGTACAGGCGAACTGAACACCCGCCGCGAAACAGGTGGTCTGATGGTAGGCCCGTGATTCGATCAACCCGAGTTCCTGCACATGGCTCACCAAGGGAGCCATGCCGTGGTAACGCAACCCACCGGCATGGAAGCCAGGCGGCGTGAAGGTCGAACCCAGCGTGTGCATCTTCACCAGCGGCGTCAGGTGGGAGGTGTCCCCGAAGTCGTACGCGTACGGGCCCCGGGTCAGGCTGGGGCAGGCCGCGGGCTCCACCGCGATGAACCTCACCTTCCGTCCACCACGCAACTGCTGGCCAAGGAAAGGGAAGGCGATGCCCGCGAAGTTGGATCCCCCGCCCGTGCAGCCCACCACGATGTCCGGGTAGTCGTTCGCCATTTCCAACTGGGCGATGGCCTCGACGCCGATGACCGTCTGGTGAAGCAGGACGTGGTTCAATACCGAGCCAAGCGCGTACTTGGTGTCCTCGGACTTCGCCGCGACTTCCACCGCCTCGGAGATCGCGATGCCCAAACTGCCGGGATGGTCCGCGCGCCGAGCCAGAGCCGCCCGGCCGGACTCGGTCTCCGTGGACGGCGAGGCGATGCAGCGGGCCCCCCAGGTCTCCATCAGCGCGCGACGATAGGGCTTCTGGTCGTACGAACAGCGGACCATGAACACCGTCACGTCGATCCCGAACAGGGCCCCGGCAAACGCGAGCGAGGAACCCCATTGCCCCGCGCCGGTCTCCGTGGCGATGCGCCGGATGCCCGCCTCGCGATTGAAGAACGCCTGCGGAACCGCCGTGTTGGGCTTGTGACTGCCCGCCGGACTCACCCCCTCCCACTTGTAGTAGATCCGCGCCGGCGTCTGCAGGGCCTGCTCCAGGCGCCGCGCCCGGTAGAGCGGGCTCGGCCGCCACTGGCGGTAGATCTCGCGCACGGGTTCCGGGATCTCAATCTCACGCTCCAGCGAAACCTCCTGGCCGATCAACGACATCGGGAAAAGGGGCGCGAGGTCGTCGGGCCCGATCGGCTTCTTCGTGCCGGGATGCAGGACCGCGGGTAACGGCTGCGGCAAGTCCGCCTGAATGTTGTACCAGGCCTGGGGAAGCCGGGAGTCGTCGAGAAGGTACTTGGTGGGCTCGGCCATTGGCGATTGATTCCAGAGGACTGCCCCGCTTGCCAACCGGGAAGTGGCCGCGCCCCTCGGGGGCGCGGCGTGGGGGCGATTGGTGATTGGGGGGTGCGGTCAGGACATCGGGATGGGCCGCCCCGAGGTTAAGACAATCTCCAGTCCTCGATCACCAATCTCCATTCTTCAATCTCCCCCTACTCCCGACTCCTCGCGGGCGCCCCCGGCCGAAGGCCCGAGAGGTATTCCACCAGGTCCACCAACTGCTGACGCGTCAGGATCTGGGCGAGGCCCGCCGGCATGATCGAGAGCTTCTGCTGTTCCCGACGCACCACCCGCGACTTTGGCACCGTCACCAACACTCCGGTCTGCAGCCGGACGACCACCTCGGTGGCGGTGTCGCTGGCCAGGATCCCGAAGACCTCCTCCCCGCCCGCGGTCTCCACGTTCCATCCCTCGTAGCCGAAGGACACGCCGGCGCTCGGGTCGAGGATCGACTCGTAAAGCGCCTCGCGTGCGAGCTTGGCCCCGATCTCGGTCAGGGCAGGACCAAAGTCCATACCTTCGTCCCCGACTCGATGACACTTGCTGCACCCTGCCTCCTCGCTGCGGAAAACCGCCGCGCCCCGCCCGCGATCCCCCCTCAGCCTCACCAACTCGCCCAGCGGCGGCAGCGCTTCGCCATCCGAACCACGCGGCAGAGGAAACACCGTCGCCGCCTCCTGCCGGATCGCCTCCCACCGGGCCTGCGCCAGGGCCAGCCCCGCCGTGGTGCGGGCGGCGTCATCCAGGGAGCCAGCGCGGCCAGCTCTCAGCAACTCCCTGGCCCCGGGTTCGGACCGCGCCAGGCCCTGCACCGCCGCCGCCCTCAGGACCCCGTCCGACCGGGCGTCCCCGAGCACCGCGCTCAGCAGCGGCACGCCGGCAGGATCCGCGGAGTTGGCC
The DNA here is from genome assembly GCA_038328885.1 of Verrucomicrobiota bacterium. Lineage (GTDB taxonomy): Bacteria > Verrucomicrobiota > Verrucomicrobiia > Limisphaerales > CAIMTB01 > CAIMTB01. The sequence continues at coordinate 4,033 of JBBQML010000256.1, forward strand.
ACCGACCGCGCCAGGGCCTGGCGCTCCGGGAGTGGGGCCGTCGCCGACAACACTGCCGCCCGCAGCGCCTGGGTTCCCACGGGCCCCGCGAGCAACAGGCGCACCGCGTCGGCGCCGGCGGTTTCCCCGGGGAGCTTGGCGGCCACCTCCAGCAAGCCGTCCTCCTGTCCCAGGAGCTGGAAATCCCGCACCAACTCCACGAAGCGGGCCGTGCCCCGCGTGGTTCCCACCACCCGGATGACCACAGCCATCAGGGTGGAATTCGCCCCGAGGTCCATGCCCTTGAGCCGTTGCAGCGCCTCGAGGGCGGTCGGATCCGGAACGGGCGCTGGAGCCGTCGCGACCACAACCTCGGCCGCCTGCGCGCCGCCGCCGCAGAACGTCCATCCCAGGCCCAGGCCCAGACCCAACCCCAAGCCAGCCAGCAGGGAACGCGTTGTCGTCATGCGCCGCTTTCGCTCGGGCTCTCCGCCTCGCCGGCCTCGGCGGTCGCCCCCGATGCCTCGACCGGCGCCTCGCCACCGGGACCCGCGCCGACCAGCACCGTGACCTCGCCCTTCCAGGCGCGCCCCCGGGTGCTCGCCAGGAGTTCATCGGGTGTCCCCCGGAGAAACTGCTCGAAGCGTTTGGTGAGTTCCCGCGCGATCACCACCGGGCGTCCAGGCACCACGGCATTCAATTCCTCCAGCAATCGTTCCACCCGGAACGGGGACTCGTAGAGCACCAGGGTGCCCGTCAGCCGACAGAGCCGCTCGAGTTCGCGTCGTCGCTGCCCGGACTTGTGCGGGAGGAAGCCCGCGAAGTGGAACTCATGGGTGGGCAGGCCGCCGGCGGTCAGGGCCGCCACCAGGGCGCAGGGCCCCGGCACCGCCTCCACCCGCAGCCCGGCCGCAAGCACGGCCCGGACCACCCGCTCCCCCGGATCGCTGATCCCCGGCGTCCCCGCGTCAGTCACCAACACCACGCGCTCGCCCCGGTTCAGTCGTTCGACAATCTCCTCACTGCGCCGGGCCTCGTTGAACCGGAAGTAGCTGATCAGGGGACGCCGGATCCCAAACCGCTGCAGCAACACCCCAGTCCGCCGGGTGTCTTCCGCCGCCACCACGTCGCACTCGCGCAGGGTCCGCAGGGCGCGGAGCGTGATGTCTTCGAGGTTGCCGATGGGCGTCGCAACGACGTACAGGGTTCCCGACTGCAACGGCGGGGGCGGGTTGGGCGTTTGGCCCGTCGAGGCTTCCATGGCGGCTCAGCTTCGGGTCACTTGGAGGCCGGTTGGCGAAACCTCGAAACCGACGAACCGGGCGCGCGGGTTCGGTGGGCGCTCGGCGAGCCGGCGACGCACCCGGCGCGCGGCGTCCTCATCCCGCGCGAACATGAGCAGGTAGCCCCCGCCACCCGCCCCGGGGAGCATGGCCCCCAGGAGATCGTCCTCAACGGCGTCAAGGATGGCCCGGACCGCAGGGGGGTTGGTGCCCCGGTCGAGTTTCTGCTTCAGGCGCCAGGTGGTTCGCACGGCCGCCGCCAGGGCCTCGTAGTCACAGTGCTCGCAGGCCAGCGCCGTGAGGTGGGCTCCCGACCCGATCTCCTCCAGCGTGGCGAGATGCTCCGGCGAGTTGAGGAAGAGGCCGCGCACGATCTCGGTCAGAATCCCTTTGGCCAGCCGCGTCAGGCCCGTGTAGTAGAGCAGCACCCGATGACCGGTGTGTGCCCCGTCGAGGACCTGACCCGGCAGCCAGCGGACCCGGGGGACCTGGGCCAACCCGGGGGCCGTCTCGACGAGCTTCAGTCCCGGGAACAAGCCGCCCGCCTGATCCTGCCAGCCGCCGCCGGTCTGGATCATCTGCTCCAGCGCGAGGGTTCGGGCGAACAACGTGCCCCGGTCCCACCCCAGTCCGCAGACCTCCCCCAGCGCTCCCAACACCGTGGCGGCGAGGATGCTGCTGGTCCCCAGCCCCGAGCCCTTGGGCACGGCCGAGAGCAACGAAAGCTCAAGCCCACCCCCGAAAGCCTCCAACTGCTCCACCAGCGAGGAGTGCCCGCCGGTTTCGTGGAACCGCGGCAGAAACCCCGCCAGCGCGCAGGCCGCCTTGGCCAGCGCGAACGCACTGCCCGGTTCCGCAAACGTGTCGAGTTCGGCGTAGGTGCGAATCTGCGCCTCGAACCCCAGATCGATCGATCGCAGCACAATCTCCGGCCGGGGACACAGCCGGGCAAAGACCTGCATCGGCGGCTGGCCGTTGAGGTCGACGGCCACATTCACCACCGCGCCCCCGTGTTCGAGGCAGTAGGGCGGCGTGTCGGTCCACCCCCCGGCGAGGTCGAAGCGAACCGGACTCCGGGCCCAGACGATCTGGTCCTCGACGATCGAGGCCCGCGGGGACACCGGGGTCAGTTGCGCCTCGCGCACGATGGCCTCGCGCAGCACCGCAAAGGCCCGTTGCTCCTCCGCCTCCCACCGCGGGTCGCCCAGATGCCGCTGTACCGCCGACCGGAACATCGCGTGGTGGACGGCCGCCAAGGGGGTCTCCGCCGGGGCTTCCTCGGCGGGCACCGGCCCCCCCGACCCCGCAAACGTCGACGCGGTGCTCTCCAGATCGAGCCGGTAGAACACACTCCACTCCCGGTGACGGAGCATCGTGGACAGCGCGCTGCGCCGCAGGCTCGCCCGTTGCGCATAGAGCCGGTCAAGCCTGGCTTCGGCCTGCACGGACTGGG
>JBBQML010000257.1:0-6744 GCA_038328885.1 Verrucomicrobiota bacterium
GTCTTGGGTTGAACCTCGATCTTGAGGTTGTCCCAGCTGGTGTCCGCCGTGTCGTTGTCGGCCCGCGCGTAGCTCCCGAAATGGAACATCACCTTGGAGAACGGGAACTTCACCTCCGTGCCCACCACCCCGTCGAGCATCAGCTTCACCACCTTGCCGTCCGCCACAATGGCCATCCGGTGCAACCCGCCATCGTCAAAGGCCTCACCATCAAAGGCCGCGATGTTCGGCCCGCCGCCGGTGGGCACATCGCCGTCCTCGCCGATCTTCCGATTGTAGTGCCAACCGCCCTCGCCCCGCACATCCGCGAAGAGCACGTACTTGGTCTCGGTCTCGTCCAGGATCCACAGCGCGCTGCGCGAGGCGGTGCCAACCCCGGACTCGGCCACACGGTCGATCGAGATCGTCACCGGGGATTCTTCCGTGGGGCTGTACACCCCCGCGACCTGCAGGGTTCCACCCGCCCACCACTGCTGCGAGGTGGTGCCCACGAAACGCATGACCCCGCCGGTGCCCTCCGCGTGGATGTCCCCCACGCCACCCTCGAAGAACGGCGCGTCCGCCGTGTACTTCGCCGGGTCGATCCCGCCGGCCGAGAAATCGTCCTCGAAGACCACTTGGGTGAGCTGCGCTTGGACGGGCGAAACCGGCAGCAGCAGGGCCAGAATCGCGACCAGAAGGGACCAGGGTTTTGCAGAATGCATGCGCATGGGAGTTGCAGGGAACAACTGATCCTCAGAAGATCCCTTCATCTCCGTCAATCAAATCTTTGGAATCGCGGCTTTCCGCAATGTTCTTGCTGTTTCCTTGCCACCGTCTGGGCCTCGGGGACTCGGCGTGGATCTGGGCCTCGGGGCCTCGGGGACTCGGCGTGGAGAGTGGGGAGTGAGGGGTACGCAGCCTGACCTCGGATCTCCGACCTCCGACCTCTGACCTCTGACCTCTGACCTCCGACCTCCGACCTCTGACCTCTGACCTCCGACCTCCGACCTCTGACCTCGGATCTCCTCCAGACAATCTCCAGTCACCCGTGTCCCCCATCGTCGACGAACCGCCCACCGCCCCGCCGATCCGCCAGCCCACGCGCATGATCGTCCACCTGCACCGTCGGCTGCTCCGGATCGCCGGCGTCCTGGCATTGGGCGCCCCCTCTCCGTCCGCCTCGGCAGCAGCCCCCCCACCCGTCCATCAACGGACCCCGCTCCACCTCCAGGCCTCCTCCCCCGAGCTCGTCGGCTTCACCGCCCTTCCTCCCACCCTGACCGGCATCACCTTCACCAACCGCCTCGACGAAGAACGCTCCCTGACGAATCAGATCCTCCTCAACGGCTCCGGCGTCGCGGCCGGGGACGTCGATGGCGACGGCCTCTGCGACCTGTATTTCTGTGGTCTGGACGCCGCGAACTCCCTCCAACGCAACCAGGGCAACTGGCGGTTCGAGGATATCACCGCCACCGCCGGAGTCGGAGTCGCCTGCGCCGACCAGGCCTCCACCGGGGCCGCCCTCGCGGACCTGGACGGCGACGGGGACCTCGACCTGTTGGTCAACGGACTGGCCCGGGGGACCCGGCTGTTCCTCAACGACGGTCGGGCGCACTTCACTGAGGCAACGGCCACGTCCGGGCTGCCCAGCCCCTCCGGCAGCGCCTCGTTCGCCCTCGCGGACATCGACAACGACGGCCGGCTGGACGTGTACGTGGTCAACTACCGCAGCCAGACCATGCGTGACCAGCCCGGCATCGTGTTCACCTTCGGGGCGACCTCGGGTGTCCGCCAGTTGCTCTCCGTGGACGGGCGGCCCGCCACCGACCCGGAACTGCAGGGGCGCTTCACCTTCGACGGCGCCACCGGCGTGCTCGAGAACGGCGAAGCGGACGCCCTCTATCGGAACCTCGGCGGAGGCAAGTTCCAGCGACTGGACTGGACCGACGGGACCTTCCTCGATGAACGCGGGCGACCGATGTCGGTGCCCTACGACTGGGGACTCTCCGCCATGTTCCGCGATCTGAACCGCGATGGCGCCCCCGACCTCTATGTCTGCAACGACTTCCAATCGCCGGACCGCATCTGGCTGAACGACGGGAAGGGGCGCTTCCAGGCGCTGCCCCGCCCGGCCCTTCGGCAGACGAGCCTCTTCTCCATGGGCGTGGACTTCGCCGACCTCGACCGCGACGGCCACGACGACTGCTTCGTGGCCGACATGCTGAGTCGGGAGCACGTGCGCCGGCAGGTGCAGGTGATGAACGCCACCGCCTTCCTGCAGAGCCGCCGTACCACCGACGACCGCCCTCAATTCTCCCGCAACACACTGTTCCGGAACCGGGGCGACGGCACCTTCGCCGAGATCGCCCAACTGGCCGGCCTCGCCGCCTCCGATTGGACCTGGTGCCCGGCGTTTCTCGACGTGGACCTCGACGGCTACGAGGACCTGCTCGTGACCACCGGTCACCAGCGGGATGCGCAGGACGCCGACGCTGCCCGCGAGGTGGACGCCCTGACCGAGACGGGCCGGCTCAGCCCGCGCGAGCAGTTGCGGCAACGGCGCCGGTTTCCCCGCCTCGAGACCCCAAACTTCGCCTTCCGCAACCAGACCAATCTTACCTTCAGCGAGACCGGCTCAGCCTGGGGCTTCGACTCACGTCGCGTCTCCCAGGGAATGGCGCTCGCCGACCTCGACCAGGACGGGGATCTGGACGTCGTCATCAACTGCCTCGATGACGGCCCGCTGCTCTACCGGAACGAGACCAGCCGTCCGCGCGTGGGTGTCCGGCTGCGTGGCCAGGCGCCCAATTCCCACGGCGTCGGAGCCCGGATCCACGTGCGCGCCCCCGGTCTCCCCGAGCAATCCCAGGAGTTGATCTGCGGCGGGCGCTACCTCTCCTCGGACGACCCGGTCCGTTCCTTCGCCGCGGGCAGCGCCACCAATCGCCTCGCCCTCGAAGTGTTCTGGCGCAGCGGTCGACGCACCCTCCTCGCCGATGTCCCCGCCAACCACCTCTACGAAATCGCGGAACCGGCCTCCCCGCCCATCCCCACCGTCCCCGCCCCCGCACCCCCGGCACTGTTCTTCGAGGATCGCAGTCGGATCCTCGGGCACCAGCACGTGGACCAGCCGTTCGACGACTTCGTGCGGCAGCCGCTGCTGCCTCACACCCTCAGCCAACCGGGACCGGCCGTGGCCTGGTTCGACTTCAACAGCGATGGCTGGGAAGACCTGCTCGTGGGCGCAGGCCGCGGGGGACGCATCGCCGTGTTCCGCAACGACGGCCAGGGCGGCTTCATCCCCCAGCGCGCCCAGGTGCTGCAAACCCCCTCGGACCGCGACCTCACCGGATTGCTGGGCTGGAACGGTGGCTCCACCGGCCTGGCCCTCCTGATCGGCCTCGACAGTTACGAAACGCACCCGGAATCCAACTCCCCGGCCCTGCGACAACTGTCGCTGGTCACCGGCCGCCTGGACGACACCGCGCTCGCCGGCGCGGGCTGCACCGGCCCACTGGCGATGGGGGACCTCGACGGAGACGGTGACCTCGATCTGTTCGTCGGGGGGCGCGTCGTCCCCGGGCGTTACCCCGAGGCTGCATCCTCCACGCTGCTCCTGAACGCGGACGGCAGACTCACCCCCCACCGGCCAGGCAGCCAGGCGCTCCGTCAGGCCGGTTTGGTACAGGGCGCGGTGTTCACCGACCTCTCCGGTGACGCGCATCCCGAGCTGGTGCTGGCGTGCCTCTGGGGACCGCCGCGGATTTTTCGTCACCACGGGGGGACCCTGGTACCCTGGGATGCTCCGCTGCGGTGGGCCGGCGAGGATTCCTCCGGCGGCCTGATCCGCAGCCTCCACGCCCTTACCGGCTGGTGGAACTCCGTCGCCGCGGGCGATTTCGACGAGGACGGCCGGCTGGACCTCGTGCTCGGCAACTGGGGCCGAAACACCGCACGCCAGGCCTTCCTCACCAAGCCCCTCCGCCTGCATTATGCCGAGCTCGATGATGGCGGTGGGCCGGGCCTGCTCGAGGCTCACTATGATGCCAACGTTGGTGACTACGTGCCCACCCGGGACCGGCACGCCCTGGCGTCGGTGTTCCCCGGGCTCCTGGCGGCGTTCCCCACCTTCGCCGCCTTCGCTCACGCCCGCCTCTCCGACATCCTCGCCGCCGGTCTGCCCCCAACCCGTTACGTCGAGGCCGCGACCCTCGATTCACTGCTGCTGCTGAACCGTGGCGATGGCTTCGAAGTGCATCGCCTCCCCCTCGAAGCACAACTCGCCCCGGTGTTCGGCGTGGCGGTGGGCGATCTCGACGGCGACGGCCATCAGGACCTGTTCCTCGCCCAGAATTTCTTCGGCACCAGTGTGGCAGAGAGCCGTCTCGATGCCGGAAACGGCGCGTGGTTGCGCGGGGACGGCCGCGGCGGCTTCACCGCCGAGCCACCCGCGCGCAGCGGCCTCCTCGTGCCCGGCGAGGCCCGTGGTGCCGCCGTCTGTGACTTCGACCACGACGGCCGCCTCGATCTCGCCGTGGGCCAGAACCGCGGCCTGACGCTGCTCTATCGCAACACCCGGGGGGAACCCGGACTCCGGCTCACCCTCCGCGGCGGGCGGGAGAACCCCCACGCCGTCGGGGCCCGCGCGCGTGTCGAGTTCGCAGGCGGGCGCCTTGGACCCGCGACCGAGGTGCGGCTGGGCGGCGGCTACTGGTCCCAGGACAGCCCCACACTTGTGCTGTCGCTGCCCTCCCCGCCCACTGCGGTCGTGGTTCGCTGGCCCGGTGGGGCGACCCAGCGGACCCCCGTGCCGGAGGGCGAGGTGGAACTCGAACTGGCCCCAACCCCCCCCCCCCCCCCCCCCCCCCCCCCCACCGCCCGCCCACCCCACAACAACAAACCAACACCCCCCAACCCCCACAACCACCACCCCCCACCGCCCCCCCCCGCTGAGACACCCCACTGCTCCCACCGCCCGGCCTGCCGACACCGCAAGATTGCGACGCAATCCGCAGCATCCGACGATGCCCTGTCCTGGGGATGACCCGAATCAAGATGCCTGTTGTTCTCGGACTCCCCTGCCGTGTAGGATTCTCGCACGGGGCTTCGCAATCCTGCGGACGGATCGCAGATCATCCTCTGCGCTCCGACGCCCCCTGCCGATGCCGGATCCAAATTGGCCACAGCGGCCTCGGCTTGCAGCCCATCAGGGTCGACCGATCCGCTCGGGGCGGAGGTTCTGTGATCAGGACGTAAGAGATTGCATGAAGTACCACACTGAACACGGACGGAAGTTCGGGATCGCTGCATTCGCCGCAACACTCATGGCCGGCATGCTATCCGGCAGCGATGCATCCGCGCAGACCACCCTCGCGGAGTTCAACTTCAATGAAGGCTCCGGCGCCATCACGCGAAGTCCAACCAACGGCCTCACCGGCGCGCTGGGCCTGCCCCTGGACCCCGCGGCGGTTCCCGTCGGCGTCACCGACACGCCCTCCGGAGCGGCCAATGACCGCGCGGTTCAACTCGCCAACGGCGCATTCCTCGCCGTCGACGACCGGAACACCCCTCTGCTTGCCCAAGGCACCACACCCCTGACCCTCGAGGGTTGGGTCAAGCGCGACAGCACCTCCGTCGCCCAGTACGAAGGCATCATGGGCTACGGCGGGGCATACAAGCTCGGCCTCGATTCCAGCCAGGTCGTCTTCACCCTGTTCGGCGTCGTGGACATCCCCAGCGGGCTGATCCTCCCCTCCGATGAATGGCACCACGTCGCCGCCGTCTGGCAGCCCGGGGTCGGGGCGACGTTCTACCTCGATGGCGTGGAAAGTTTCATCGAGGAAACCCGCCCGATGGGGCCGTTCCTGAACAACTTCCTCAACCTCGGCGCCGAGCGACTGGGAACCCCGATCACGGGCATCATCGACCGCCTCCGTATCCACGGGGCCGTCCTCACTGCCGACCAACTCGACAGCGTGGCGACGACCCCCAAGGCCGTGCTCGCCACCACCCTGGTCTCCTATGGTTTTAACGAGGCCACCCCGCCCTACCAGAGCGCCGCCCCCGTCGCCCGACCGACGGTGAGCGGGGCTGAACTCGTCAGCCAGCAACTCGCCCCCCAGTGGGTCAACGACTCCCCCACCGGCGCCGCGGCCGACTACAGCCTCGATTTCACCACCGGCGGCATGCGCGTCGTGGTGCCCGACCCCGACACCGCCATCCGCCTCGACACGGGCGACTTCACCATCCAGTCCTGGGTCAAGTTCGGCGCCCAGCCCGGCGCCCGCTCGGTCCTCTTCTTCAACAACGGCCCCGGAGCCGCCGTCTCGTTCTCCATCGCCAATCGCCAACCCTTCATCACCACGCTCGGCATCCTCGATCAGCCCTCCACGGCCGTCATCCCCGATGACGGTGGCTGGCATCACATCGCGGTCGTGCACGAGACGGGCAAGGAGTTTCGGTTCTACGTCGACGGCGTCCTCGGCCAAACCGTCCCCTACACCGGCGGGGTGCTCATCGACGTGCGCACGGGTACCGAATTCACCATCGGCTCCGAAGGCACCGGCGGTCTGCCCTACGTCGGGAAGCTCGATCGCCTGATCATCACCCAGGGCATGGTGGCCGCAGACAAGCTCGACTTCCGCCCCATTCCCGGTGTCGACCCGACCGCGCCCGAGCTGACCATCCGCACGGTCGTCGAGGTCTCCTGGCCCTCGCTCCCCGCCGGCTACACCCTGCAGTCCACCCCCAATCCCGCCGACG